>DASQRI010000658.1:0-11311 GCA_035642975.1 Mycobacterium sp. | reverse complement strand
GGCCGGCGAATCGGCTGGGGAGTGTGCGAAGCGTCGACCCGGCGTTACGGGCGGATGTGGTGGTCACCGCATCAGGTTATTCCGCGAGCTACGCCGGCAGACTCAAAAGACCGACCTAGAACACGTAGTAGGGAGAAAGGTCGTTGGCCCGCTGCAGGTTGGTGGACGGACAGTCGACCTCGGGGGTGGAGTAGACGGTCGAGTAGAACAGCGACTGCTGGATGACCCCGTAGCTGGTTTTGAAGGCGACCATGCAGGAGACGAACCAGTAGCTGTTGTGATAAGTCGGCTTGAGGTTCCACCACTGTGCGACGCGGTGGCCGTTGACGGTGGTCTCGACGGCGTCGGCGGGCAGCGACTGCTCGTAGGTACGCCAGATGATCGGCTCGACGGCCAATTGGTAGTTGCCCGCGTCGTAGTGGCAGCGCAGCCCCTCCTCCTGCTTCGGCGGAGTGAACGCCAAGCCCAACCGTTGGACGGCGTCGAACGGGATTTGCTGACACGGGTCGAACGGGCTGGGGTTGGTGGTCGCCACGATCGGACTTTTCATCGTCGTCGGTGGTTCCATCGGCGCGGCGGTGGACCGCAGTTGCACATTCGGGACGCCGACGTTGACCGGCGGCGCGCTCTGCCACACCATCACCACCGCTGTGACCAGGGCACCCAGCGCCGCGAATAGACGGAGCTTGGTGACCATCAGACCCCCTCCGACTCGATCGGATTGTCCGGCTTCTCCTCGGACCGCTGCACGGTCCGCATCGTCGCCGGCCGATGCCCTTTGCGGGGGAGTGTACAAGTCCGATCTGGGCCGTCACAGCGAAAACGAGAACCTGTTCTAGTCGAGCGACGGCGGGCGCCGGCGGGTCGTGCAGCGACGGACTCGTTAGGCTTGGGAGTCGTGGCTTCGCAGGAACACGGGCATGAGCCCACGACCGCGCGCCAGCCGACGCTGTGGGCGGTCTCCGATTTGCACACCGGCCACCTCGGCAACAAGCCGGTCGCCGAATCGCTATACCCGTCGTCGCCGGACGACTGGCTGATCGTTTGCGGCGACGTCGCCGAGCGCACCGACGAGATCCGGTGGGCGCTGGACCTGCTGCGACGCCGGTTCGCCAAGGTGATCTGGGTGCCCGGCAACCACGAGCTGTGGACCACCAACAAGGACCCGATGCAGATCTTCGGGCGGGCCCGCTACGACTACCTGGTCAACATCTGCGACGAACTGGGCGTCGTCACCCCCGAGCACCCTTTCCCGGTGTGGACCGAGCGGGGCGGCCCGGCGACCATCGTGCCGTTGTTCCTGCTCTACGACTACTCATTCCTGCCGCGGGGCGCGACCACCAAAGCCGAGGGGCTGGCGATCGCGCGGGAACGCAACGTTGTGTGCACCGACGAGTTCCTACTCTCACCGGAGCCGTATCCGACCCGCGAGGCGTGGTGCCACGAGCGCGTCGCCGCCACCCGCAAGCGACTTGACGAGCTCGACTGGATGACGCCGACAGTTCTGGTCAACCATTTCCCGATGGTGCGCGAGCCGTGCGACGCGCTGTTTCTGCCGGAGTTCTCGTTGTGGTGCGGAACCACCGAGACCGCCGATTGGCACACCCGCTACAACGCGGTCTGTTCGGTGTACGGGCATCTGCACATCCCGCGCACCACCTGGTACGACAAGGTCCGCTTCGAAGAGGTGTCGGTGGGTTACCCGCGGGAGTGGCGCCGCCGCAAACCGTACAGCTGGTTACGCCAAGTGCTGCCCGACCCGCAGTACGCGCCCGGCTATCTCAACGACTTCGGCGGTCATTTCGTCGTCACGCCGGAGATGAAGGCGCAGGCACGGCAGTTCCGCGAGCGCCTGCGGCAGCGGTAGCCGCGATGACGCTGACCACATTGATGTCTGCGGTGCTGCCCAGCATCGGGGACCTGGCATGTGCCGAGTTGTATTCCGACCCGCCCGGTCTGGCGCCGATGGCTGAAGAGGAGCCGCTGATCGCGCGGTCGGTGGCCAAGCGGCGCAACGAGTTCATCACCGTGCGGTACTGCGCCCGTATCGCGTTGGGCGAACTCGGCTTTCCGCCGGTGCCGATCCTCAAAGGGGAGAAGGGCGAACCGTGCTGGCCCGACGGCGTGGTGGGCAGCCTGACCCATTGCGCCGGCTTCCGCGGTGCGGTGGTGGGGCGCGACGGCGCCGTGCGCTCGGTCGGTGTCGACGCCGAACCGCACGACGTGTTGCCCGATGGTGTGCTCGGCGCAATCAGCCTGCCGGCCGAGCGCACCGAGATCGCCGCGCTACCCGCTGGTGTGCACTGGGACCGAATCCTGTTCTGCGCCAAAGAAGCAACGTATAAGGCGTGGTTCCCGCTGACTAAGCGGTGGCTCGGTTTCGAAGACGCGCACATCATCTTCGACGTCGACAAGTCCGGTTTCGCCGGCTCTTTCGAATCGACGATATTGATCGACGGCGCCACCCTTTCCGGCCCGCCGCTGAGTTCACTGGCCGGACGGTGGTCGGTGCAGCGGGAATTGGTGCTGACGGCGATCGCCTTATGAACGCCGGCCTTGTCATCGTCGACAAGCCGGCCGGAATGACGAGCCACGACGTGGTCGGCCGTTGCCGACGAATCTTCGGCACCCGGCGGGTGGGCCATGCCGGCACGCTGGATCCGATGGCCACCGGCGTGCTGGTGATCGGAGTCGACCGCGCCACCAAGATTCTGGGACTGCTGACCGAGACCTCGAAGTCGTACACCGCGACCATCCGGCTGGGCCAGTCGACGTCGACCGAGGACGCCGAAGGGGAACTGCTGGAAGAGATCTCGGCCGAACAACTGACCGAGGCGGCCATTGCCACGGTGATCGCCGGGCTATCCGGCGACATCATGCAAGTGCCATCGGCGGTCAGCGCGATCAAAGTCAACGGCCAGCGGGCCTATCGGCTGGCTCGCGAGGGGCACGCGGTCGAGCTGGCCGCCCGGCCGGTGCGCATCGATCGATTCGAACTGCTCGCTGTGCGCCGCCACGGCCGGCTCGTCGACGCCGACGTCGAGGTGGACTGCTCCTCGGGAACCTACATCCGGGCCCTGGCCCGCGATCTCGGCGACGAGCTGGCGGTCGGCGGCCACCTGACCGCGCTGCGGCGCACCCGGGTCGGCGGGTTCGGGGTGGACCAGGCACGCTCGCTCGACGAGCTGGCCGACCGGCCCGAGCTGAGCTGCACGCTCGACGAGGCCTGTCGGCAGATGTTTGCCCGTCGCGATCTCACCGCCGAGGAGGCCGACGCGGCCGCCAACGGCCGCGCGCTCACGCCCGCCGGCATCGACGGCGTCTACGCCGCACAGGACGCCGACGGCCGCGTCATCGCGCTGCTGCGCGACGAGGCCGCCCGGACGAAATCCGTCGTGGTAATCCGGCCGGCGACACTGTAATTCGACAGGGAGTCAGGGCCGTTTACGCGGCCGTTTGATGCTCTCCAGCGCCTGTTCGGCCTGGCCGACCTCGCTCAACACCACCGACGCCGCCGCGTCGTCCAACGCGGTCTGCTGCAGATGCGTGAGCAGAGCGATCACCAGTCGTCGCCCTCGGCCCGCGTTGTCGGCAAGCGAACCCCAGTCGGGCTTGGCGAAACTCGACGACACGAACGGCTCCCACACGTCCTCGGCATAGGCACGCAGGATCACGTCGGCGATCGAGCGTTGGTGACCGCGGATGTCGACCAAGGTCGAAACCAGCCGTTCCAGTGAGACACCCACGCCGGTGACGCCCTCGATCAGGTCGAGCGCCTCGGCGTCTCGCACCGATACCGGGTCGCCGTCGGCGTCGGCGATCAGACCGAGCTTGGCCAGGTGTGCGGCGGCACCGGCGCCGAGTCGGCGATCGAGTTCCGCTCGGCTGACCGTGATGGGCCCCGCCGTGCTGAACGGGGCAAGCACTTCGGCGGCCAACTGCCGTATGTCGTTCTCGCTGCCGGTGTCGGTGTCGATCATTCGCCGGATCAGATCGAGCGGGAAGCCTTCGGAGTGCAGTTGCTGCACCCGCCTGATCCGCGCGACGTGCTCGTCGGAGTAGAAGCCGACCCGTCCGCGACGGGTGGGCGGCGGAAGCAGACCGTGGCGCTGCCACTCGCGGATGTTGCGCGAGGACATCGAAACGCGCTGGGCAAGCTGGTCGATCGTGATCTCCATTTGCCGTAAATCTTAACCCCATTGTCTGTTACAGAAATAATTGTTACGGTCACGTCTGCATCGGAAGGTCGGTTCGGCAGGCGGACGGAGAAACCGTGACCCTCAAATACGACATTCGGTTGGCGAGCACGGTAGCCAGGCCGGTCGCGGACAGTCTCTACCTCAACATCACCACCGATCTGGGCGCCAAACTCAAGCGCCGCGACTATCCGGGCGTCCACAAGACGTCGTTCGACCCGTTCGACCCGGTGACCGCGGCCAACCCGTATCCGGGATACGCCGACCTGCTGGCCGGCCCGCGGGTCCGGTATAACCGCAGACGCAACATCTTCATCCTGAGCCGGTATGACGACGTGCGCGCCGCCGCCCGCAACGACGCGATGCTGACCAACACCGAAGGGGTGGCGCGGTCCCGGTTCGAAGCCCCGGTGCTGCTCAACCTGGATCCGCCGCGGCACACCGAACTGCGGCGCAAGGTGCAGCCCGCGTTCTCGCGCGGGGCGCTGACCGGGTGGCAGGAGACGGTGGATCGGCTTGCCCGCGAACTGGTTTCCGAGCTGCTGGCCAACCCGGGTTCCGATGTCGTGCAACGGCTGGCGGTCCCGATGCCGATGCGGCTGATCGCGCACATCCTCGGCGTCCCACCGGAGGACGAGGAGTTTTTCCGGTACTGGTCCAACGAGGCCGTCCGGGTGGCCAACATCCAACTGACGCCCAAGGGCTTGTGGCAGATGCTGCCCACCCTCAACGGTGTGCGCCACCTGCATTCCTACATCTGCACCCGAATCGACAGCGGCGCGCTGCTCGACCGCGACTCGCTGCTGGGCCGTTTGGTGGCCACCGCCGGTAACGGCGAGATCAGCCGCGACGAGTTGTTCTACTTCGCGTTGCTGTTGTTGCTGGCCGGCAACGAGACCACCACCAACTTGCTGAGCACCATGTTCCTGACCCTGTCGGAGAACCACGATCAGTTCGAGCTGATCCGGCGAGGCCCAGATGCGTTGGTGGGCAGCGCGATCGAAGAACAGCTGCGCTTTTCGTCACCGATTCAGGGTTTCTATCGCACGGCGAAGACCGCCTACCAGGTAGGTGACGCCACGATCCCGGCCGGCGCTCGGGTCGCGCTGCTGTGGGGCGCCGCCAATCGTGACCCGCGGCAATTCGACAATCCAGACGCGTTCGTCGCGGCGCGAAATCCGTCCCATGTAGCGTTCGGCTCGGGTATTCATCTATGCCTCGGCGCAAGTCTGGCCCGGATGGAGAGCAGGGCGGTGCTGCGCGAACTTGTCGAACGCGTGCAGCGCATCGACGTAATCAGCACGCCGGAGTGGACCACGAACAGCTCGCTGCGCGGGCTGGCGCAGATGCGGGTGACGCTCGCACCGCGTGCGGACCGGCCCCAGCCGCCGGCCTGATGCGCCGCCAACCGCGGATCGTCATCGTCGGCGCCGGGATGTCCGGGCTGTGCCAGGCGATCCTCTTCGACCGTGCCGGACTGCGCGACGTCACCATCCTGGAGAAGGCCGACCGCCTCGGCGGCACCTGGCGGGACAACACTTATCCCGGGCTCACCTGCGACGTGCCGTCGCATCTCTACCAGTATTCCTTCGACTTGAACCCGTCGTGGAGCCGGCTTTTTCCGCCCGGCCCGGAAATCCAGAACTACTTCGAAGCATCGGCACGTCGGCACGACATCGAACGAAAGATCCGGTACCGCACCGAGATTGTCGACGCCCAGCACAATGGAACGCGCTGGCGGCTCACCACCCGCGACGGTGAAAGCCTCGACGCCGATTTCGTGATCTTCGCGACGGGGTTCCTGCACCGGCCCAGCACGCCGGAGTTCGTGGGCGTCAGCGACTTCGCCGGCCGGGTTGTCCATTCCGCGCGGTGGAGCGATGACATCGACGTCTCGGGCAAGCGAATGGCCATCGTCGGCAACGGGTCAACCGGCGTGCAGTTGGTCTCGGCGGTGGCCGGAGTCGCGGCCCATGCCACGCTATTCCAGCGCACTCCGCAATGGGTTGCCCGCCTGCCCAATCCGTCGGTACCACCCGCGGCTCGCGCGTTGATGAGCCGAAGCAGGCTGCTGAGCAAAGCCGTGCTGCGCGCCGAATACAAGATGTTCGAGATCTTCAGCGTCGGGCTGACCCGGCCCGGGTTGCGCAGACGCTTGGTCAACCGGGTGTGCGAGCGCAACCTCGCGTCGGTCGCCGATCCGGCGCTGCGGGCCAAGCTCACCCCCGACTACCGACCGGGCTGCAAGCGGTTGATCATTCACCCCGACTTCTACCGTCAGGTGCAGCGCTCCGACGTCAGCCTGGAGACGACGGCGATCGACCGGTTCGAGGAGCGGGGTATCCGCACTGTCGACGGTCGCCTGCACGAAGCCGACATCGTGGTGATGGCAACGGGTTTCAATGCACACGACTATGTGCGTCCCGCCACCGTCCGCACGCACGACGGCCATACGCTCAGCGATGCCTGGTCAGCGGGTCCGCGTGCCTACAAGAGCGTAGCCATCACGGGCATGCCGAATCTGTTCATGCTGCTTGGTCCGCATTCGCCGATCGGGAATTTCTCGCTGGTGCAGGTCGCCGAGGCGCAGTCGACCTACGTGTGCGAGCGAGTGGAGCGATGGGCGGCGGGGGAGTACGACACCCTACGTCCCACTCACGCTGCCGTCGACGGCTACCTGGAACACATTCGGCGCGGGTTGCCCGGGACGGTGTGGGCGACCGGTTGCAGCAGCTGGTACCTGGGCGCCGACGGGCTGCCGGAACTGTGGCCGTATCGCCCGCGGGACTATCTTCGTGTGCTCACCGAACCCGACGCCCACAGCTACATCATGGAAACCGGCAGTCAACGGGAGGCCACGCAGTCGCCGACCGTCATGTGATCACTCTGGCGCCGATGCGGTAGCATTACGTTCTCAGTGGAATGTATCTATCGGCGCCGGAAGGAGTGCGGTCGGAATGGCGGCGGAGGTCAGCGGGCGACGTGTCCGGCGAACCCAGGCGGAGCGGAGCGCCGCCATGCGGACACGGCTGCTGGACGCAACTATCGAGTGCCTGGTGTCCTACGGCTACGCCGGAACCACCACGCCACGAGTCGCCGCGCTGGCCGGCGTCACCCGCGGCGCGCAGATCCACCACTTCCCGTCCAAGGAAGACTTGGTGGTCGCAGCGATCGAGCACTTGGCTCAACAGCGGACCCAGGCCGCGATCCGTGAGTTCGGCCGCGTCGAGGCCAGCGCCGATCCAGCGTCGGCGGTGCTGGACTTCTTGTGGCAGGCCCATCAGGGCCCGACATTTACTGCAGCCCTCGAGCTTTGGGTTGCAGGCCGAACCGATCCGGTCCTGGCCCGACAAGTCGAGCGAGTGGAACCGATCGTCAACAGCACGCTGATCTCCGCGATTGCCCAGCTGGTGCCCGACCACCCCGCGCAAAAGCAGATTCGTAACGTCGTCTACACGGCAATGGACGCGCTGCGGGGGATCCTGGTCGCCAGTTTCGTCGACCGCGACGCCGAGCGCGCGCGCCGCCGCTGGGACCGGGCCTGCGAGCACCTGCACCTGCTGCTCGCCGACGTGCTGCCCGCGGGCGACCAGGTCCTGCAGAGCTAGGACGCGAAGCGTTTCTCGCGCGATATTTGCTCTTCATCGAGCCGATTAGTAAAGATACAATCAACCATGTATGTTCTGACGGAAGCAGTTGATCGCTGATTTCAACCTCGACGAGGAGCGCGATGTCCAACAAGGTCTATGTCATCGGTGTCGGTATGACGAAGTTCGAGAAGCCGGGCCGCCGCGAGGGCTGGGACTACCCCGACATGGCCCGCGAATCGGGCACCAAGGCGCTCGAGGACGCCGGCATCGACTACACCGAAGTCGAGCAGGGCTACGTCGGCTACGTCTACGGCGAGTCGACGTCCGGCCAGCGGGCCCTGTACGAGCTGGGCATCACCGGGATTCCGATCGTCAACGTCAACAACAACTGCTCGACCGGGTCCACCGCGTTGTACCTTGCCGCTCAGGCGATTCGCGGCGGCCTTGCCGACTGCACGATCGCCCTCGGCTTCGAAAAGATGAAGCCCGGCTCGCTGGCGTCGACCTACGACGACCGCACCCAGCCGATGGACAAACACATCATGGCGATGGCCGAGATCTCCGAGGTGCTCTTTCCGCCGGCGCCATGGATGTTCGGGGCCGCCGGCCGCGAACACATGAAGCAATACGGCAGCACCGCAGAGCATTTCGCCAAGATCGGCTTGAAGAACCACAAGCATTCAGTCAACAACCCGTTCGCGCAGTTCCAGGAGTACTACTCGCTCGACGACATCCTGGGGTCGCGGATGATCTACGACCCGCTGACCAAGCTGCAGTGTTCGCCGACGTCCGACGGGTCGGGTGCGGCGATCCTGGCCTCCGAGGCGTTCGTCGACAAGCACGGCCTGGCCGGCCAGGCGGTGGAGATCGTCGGGCAGGCCATGACCACCGACTTCGCCAACAGCTTCGACGGCACGTGCAAAGGGCTGATCGGCTACCACATGAATGTTCAAGCCGCCCAGAGTGTCTACGACCAGTCCGGCCTGGGGCCCGCCGACTTCCAGGTGATCGAGTTGCACGACTGCTTCTCGGCCAACGAGTTGCTGCTCTACGAGGCGCTGGGCCTGTGCGCCGAGGGTGAGGCGCCCAAGCTGATCGACAACGGCGACACCACTTACGGAGGACGTTGGGTGGTCAACCCGTCCGGCGGCCTGATCTCCAAGGGGCATCCGTTGGGGGCCACCGGTTTGGCGCAATGCGCCGAGCTGACCTGGCAGCTGCGCGGCGCGGCCGCTAAGCGGCAGGTCGACGACGTGACCGCGGCACTGCAGCACAACATCGGACTCGGCGGCGCAGCCGTCGTCACCGCCTACCAGCGGGCAGAACGCTAAACCGAACAAAGGGAGAACCAGCCGTGGGACACATCGAAGCCACCCGAGAACTGTCCGCCAGCCCCGAGGCGCTGTGGGGAACGGTCAGCGATCTTGCCAACTGGGACAAGTGGTTCACCGTTCACGAAAAGTGGCTGGACGAGCCGGCCGCCACGCTCACCGAAGGCGCCAAGCTGACCGCCAAGATCGTCATGTTGGGCATGGCCAACAAAATCCGGTGGACGATTGACTCGGTGGACGCGCCGCGCAGCCTGGTGCTGTCAGGCACCGGGATCGCCGGCGTCAAAGCCCAATTCACCTTCACCATCGACCCGGTCGAAAGCGGCTCGCGCTTCACCGTGCTCGGCGATTTCGAGGGTGCGCTGATCAAGGGCGCGCTAGGCAAGGCGGTAGAGAAGGACGGCGTCAAGCAACTCGACAAGACGCTGGACCAACTCGACGCGCTGGCCTCGGCCTCGGCGTGAGCATGACTGAGCAGATCGAGTTCGACGACTCTGGCCTGGACCGGTGGACCGACGACGAGCGGTTCGACGTGACCCGGGAGCGCCTGGCAGAGTACGCCGCGGCCACCAACGACCCGATCGAGGCGCACCGCAGAGGGAACGTTTCGCCGCCGGTATTCGCGATCGTCCCCGCCTTCGAGGCCCTGCTCACCCCGGCCGTCGATGTGATGCCCGTCGAGGCGATCCCGCGAATCGTCCACGGCGAGCAAGACTTCCACTTCCATCGTCCGATCCGCCCGGGGGACAAACTCGTCTCGCGCGCCAAGATGATCGGATACCAGGGATTGGAGAAGGGTACCCGCGCCGCGATCGTGCTCGAATGCCGCACCGAAGACGGCGAGCTGGTCAACGAACAGTACGTCACGACGTTCGTACGAGGCTTCAACGTCGGCAAAGCCGTCGGCGAACTGAGCCCCGACCACAAGTTCGACGACAAGCTGCGCAACACAGCGCCGGTGGCCAAGGTGGTGCAGCACATCGACACCGACCAAACGTTCCGCTACGCCCCCGCGGCGGGTGATCCGATGCCGATCCATCTCGATGAGGAAGTGGCCAGAGACGCCGGGCTGCCCGGCATCATCGCGCACGGCTTGTGCACCATGGCGTTCACCTCGTGGGCGGTGCTCACCGAGCTGGCCGGCGCGGATGTCAGCCGGCTCAAGCGGTTCGCGGTCCGCTTCTCGAAGCCGGTGTTGCCGGGCGACGACCTCGAGACGCGGATGTGGACGAAGACTCAGGCAAATGGCAGCACCACCTATGCATTCGAGACAGCGCGAGGCCACGATGCCGGCGAGGAATGGGTCATCACCGACGGGCTGGCCGAGATCAGCGACAGATAGGAGAGCTACGTGGGGTTATTGGAGGGCCGGGTCGCGGTGATCACCGGCGCGGGCCGTGGCATCGGGCGCGAGCATGCGCTGCTGTTCGCCAAAGAAGGCGCCAAGGTCGTCGTCAACGATCTGGGCGGCAGTAACGCCGGCGAGGGCGCCGACAGCGGCCCGGCTCGTGAGGTGGTTGACGAGATCACCGCTGCCGGTGGCACCGCGGTGGCCAGCAGCGAGAACATAGCGACCTGGAGCGGCGCGGAAAGCGTTGTCCTGCAGGCTATCGCCGAGTTCGGGCGGCTGGACGTGTTGGTCAACAACGCCGGCATTCTGCGGGATTCGTTCATCGCCGGCATGGAGGAGTCGCATTGGGACGCGGTGATCGCCGTGCACCTGAAGGGCCATTTCGCGATGCTGCGCCACGCCGCCGCTTACTGGAAGGCGCAGTCTAAGGCCGGTGACCAACCCAACGCCGCAGTGATCAACACCGCATCGGGCTCAGGGGTGACGCTGCCGAATGCCGGCCAGGCCAACTACGGTTCCGCCAAAGCGGGAATTGCGGCTTTGACGTTGATCGCCGCGGAGGAGTTGGAGCGCTACGGCGTGCGGGTGAACGCGATCGCGCCGATCGCCCGTACCCGGCTCACGCTGGCGACTCCCGGGATGGGTTCGCTGATGGCCGAACCCGATGAAGGCGAACTCGACCTGTTCAGTCCGGCGAACATCTCGCCGCTGGTCGCTTACCTGGCCACTGAGAAATGCCCGGTCACCGGCAAGGTGTATGCCGTTCAGGGCGGGGCGATTTCGGCGCTGTCCGGTTGGCACGACGTCGAGACCATCGAGACCGACGGACCGTGGGCCATCGAC
>DASQRI010000657.1:0-2275 GCA_035642975.1 Mycobacterium sp. | reverse complement strand
TACCGCAGGCGCCGGCCCACCGGGCCGCCGTCCGGTTCGGCGGCCAGCGACCGCGCCGGAATCGTCGAGGCGATCACCTTATGCCGCGGCCTTGCCGACGGCCCACTGATCGTCGGCGGCCATTCCTATGGCGGTCGGCAGACGTCGATGGTCGTCGCCGCCAAAGAAGCACAGCCGGACGTGCTGACGCTGTTCTCCTATCCGGTGCACCCGCCCGGCAAGCCCGAACGCGCCCGCACCGAACACCTGCCCGACATCGCGGTGCCGACGGTGTTCACCCACGGCACGTCTGATCCCTTCGGCAGTCCCGACGAGGTGCGCGCCGCCGCCGCTTTGATTCCCGCACCGACTCAGATCGTCGAGATCGCCGGCGCGCGGCACGACCTGGGTTCGAAAACCCTCGACGCGCCCGGATTAGCAGTGGCCGCGGCGCTGCGACTGCTGGGGCGCAGCTAGTTCAGGCGCCGCTGCCCGACGCGAGCCGGCTGCGCCCTCGAACGATGTCGGCCGCGACATCGACGAGCTTGACGTTGGCGTCCTGCGACGCTCGGCGGAGCATGTCGAACGCCTCATCGTCTGACACGTCACGGAGCACCATCAGCATGCCCACCGCCTTACCGATCGCGCGGTTGCTGATGAGCCCGCGTCGCAGCGCGGCCGCATCTTCGCCATGCGCCGCGGCATGGGTAGCCACCGTGGCGAACGCTCTCAATAGGACGGCACCCTCCAGCGATGTGTTGTCGAATGCGTTGCGCGTATCGGAAAACAGGTTGAGCGCACCGACTTTGGCCCCGTCTACCGGCACGTGGATACTCATCGCGCCGCGCACCGACGTTTCGGCGACCACCCGGGCCGCTAAATCCGGCCACCGACTGCCTGCGGTCAAATCCGATTCGATTTGGGCGGTGCGCTCCTCGATGGCATCGAGACACGGCCCGGTGCCAAGCAGCAGTTCGAGTTTGTCGATCTTGCGCGCGACGGCGTCGCTGACGGCAACCGTATTGCAGACGCCGTCACGGCGGATCATCAGACTGGCATGATCGCATCCGGGAATCGTCACCGTTGCCGCCACACACACTGCGGCATACAACTCCTTCGGTGTCGACCCTTGGCAGGCGATGTCAGCCAGCGAGGTGAACACGCCTGCTGGATCGACATGCGAGCGGGACGGCACGGCAACTCCTCACTGCTATTTAGTCCGCTTTCGGATCGCCAGTGTCGGTGGGCGGCAGCCGGCTCGCGGTGCGCTACCGTGTTGCCGCCCACCGACACCGACCGCTCAGGCGTCGATCACCTCGCGATTGAGGGATTTGCGGCTGTCGCCGCGACCGATCGTGATCTTGCGCGGCTTGGCCTTCTCCGCCACCGGAATACGTAGCCGCAGCACACCCTCGTGGTAGGAGGCCTCGATCCGTTCGGTGTCGAGGTTCTCGCCGAGAACGAGCTGGCGGCTGAACACTCCGCGTGACCGCTCGGTCGCCAGCATCTCGCGGTTGGGATCGACAGCCGGGCGCTCGGCGCGCACCGTTACTACGTTGCGCTCGATGTCGAGGTCCAGTGAGTCCTGGTCAATGCCCGGGAGGTCGAACTCGACGACGAACGCATCCCCTTCACGCCAGGCGTCCATCGGCATCACCGCTGGGCGGGCGGCAGTGCCCAGCACCTGCTGGGTGAACCGGTCCAGCTCACGGAATGGGTCAGTACGCATCAGCATGGTGGTCACCTCTTACTCTCCAATCCTTTGGGAGATTCCATCTATAACCTGTGTCTGTTGACACAGATTTGATATAGCAGCTGAGTCATTAATACGCAAGTATGCTACAAATATTTTCTGTGTACGCTGCCAAGGATGACTTTCGATGATCGATCGCCCCGATAACGCAGGCAGGCCCACCGCGAGTCAGGGTGTCTATGGCATCTCGGTGGCCGCCGAACTTTCCGGTGTGGCGGTGCAGTCGCTGCGACTGTACGAGCGCCACGGACTACTCACTCCAACCCGGAGTGACGGCGGCACCCGGCGCTACAGCGCCGACGACCTGGCTCGGCTGCAACGCATTAGCGAACTGGTCGCGGCTGGTGTCAACATCGCCGGCATCCGCCGCATCCTCGACCTACAAGATGACAACGCGACGCTGCTCGCCGGCAACGAGGCCATGGATGGCGCGACAAAGCGGAAAAGCAAGCCCGACTAGGGAGTCGATATTATCGACCGGACGCCAGTCAACTATAAACTTACTCTGAAGTAAGGTACGGTCCTGTCATGAGTTCGGAGCAC
>DASQRI010000656.1:0-4168 GCA_035642975.1 Mycobacterium sp. | reverse complement strand
CTGGCACCGGCGCGGGCAGATGCTCGATGACCTGCTGGCGTTCCTGCACGAGTGGTGGACGACCACCCCGGTGTCCTGGGACAGCGAGTTCTTCTCCCTGCCGCCGGTCCATGCCGACCTGCGCCCGGTCCAGGCTGGCGGCCCGCCCATCTGGATCGGCGGTGCCAGCGAGGCCGCGATGCGCCGGGTCGGCCGCAGCGGCACCGGCTGGCTCGGGGTCGAGGGGCTGCAGGACGAGGTCACCGAGCACTTGTGGTCGATTGCGCGCGGTGCGGCGCAGGACGCCGGCCGCGATCCTGACGCGCTGAAGACGGCCATGCGGATCAACCTCGAACCGGGCACGTCGGTTGACTCGCTTGCCGGCAAGCTCGAGCGCTTCGCCGGGTCCGGTGTTGATGAGGCGATCGTGGATGCCTTCGCAGTGTTCCCCAGCCTTGACCAGTTGCTTGACTTCGCCAGCCAGGTAATCGCTCGATGGAGTGATCGTGGGAAACCTTGATGGCAAGGTAGCGGTGGTCACGGGTGGATCAAGTGGTCTGGCGCTGGCCGGTGCCAAGTTGTTCGTTGAGAAGGAGCTCACGTTTTCATCTCGGGTCGGCGGCAGGAAGCTCTGGATGAAGCCGTCAAGCTGATCGGCCGGAACGTGACCGGCGTGCAGGCTGATTCGGCCAACCTGGACGATCTGGACCGTTTGTTCGACGCGGTCAGGCGGGGTACGGGCGCGGTCTCCGCAACGACAACCCGCCGACGAACCGCCATCTACCAGCTAAAACAGTGGAGCCGATGACGGGAATCGAACCCGCGTATTCAGCTTGGGAAGCTGATGTTCTGCCATTGAACTACATCGGCGAGGTTGCTTCGAGAGGCTAGCACCCGCCGTCATGTCGTTCATCAACATCGCAAGCCGCAGGCGAGCGGCTACGCTCGTCGCGTGCTGCACCCCGGTGAGTTCGTGCTCGGCTCAACGCTGGAACTGTGCACACTGCCCGACGACTTGGCGGGCAGCTTACGGGGCTAAGACAACGTGGCCTTCCGGGAGTCGCGGTGGAGGTGGCGCTGGGACACCGCCACTACTATCACTTCCACCACCCCCGTTGGCCCCACCCCCGTTGGCCCCACTGCCGGTGCCACCAGCACCCGCGCCCGCGCCTCCCTGAGGTCCGGCCGCGGGAGGTTCTACCACCTGTGGTGGAGGCGGGGGCACCTGCTCCGGCGGCGGGGGCACCTGCTTCGGTGGCGGTGCTTGTTTCGGTGCCGGTGACGGTGCCGCAACATGTGGTATCACCAATTTGATCGCCGGTTCAGGTTGCGGCGGAATCGGCGGTGGGTTTGGAATCGTCAGCCCGGAAAGCACAATACGGCGCTCTCCGCTTGACCCCGCCGCAGAAGCCAACTTTCCCCGGTTCCCCGGACAGAAAGCTGTCACCGCGACCCTGACGAATCGGACCATAGTGCGGTGGTACTGGCCCAGATCATGAGATGGATCTTCGGCATAACTGTAGTTCGCCATTGTGTCTACGACAGCTGAGGCTGACTCTCCGCCGTCAAGTGCCTGACAAACCTGGTGAGCGTAGTCGATGACAGACGGGATGTTGTCGTGGGCAGGAACACCTGCCTGAGCAAGGAGTGCCAGGAAGTTGTCGTCTTGACCGTCTGCGCTGGCCTGCGGTGCTAGTGCAAGAGCGGCACCGACGACTGATTCGGCGATCCCGGCCAGCTGCAGCCGCAGCATGTGGTGGTGGTGATCGCAGGCCCCTGTCTTCGGGGCGGGCACCCAACCTGGGCCCCGGCGAGCTGGAAAGATCGATTGGTCATCGGCGGCCATCTGAATAACCCCTATCGTTCAGGTTACAGACTTTTGGTGTTCACATAATAGACACTCAAGCTTAAGGTTGGCTACCAGCTCCGTAGGGTTCTTCCTGTCCGTTGTGCGGGCCGGTTCGCAACGGCTAAACGCCTCTTCAGCACCACATCCACGGCGCACATCAACATCTCGAGCCGCGGGCGAGCGGATACGCTCGTCGCGTGCTGCTCTCCGATCGTGACCTCAGAGCCGAAATCGCCGCCGGCCGGTTGGGAATCGACCCGTTCGACGACGCCCTGGTCCAGCCGTCCAGCGTGGACGTTCGCCTCGACAGCTTGTTCCGGGTGTTCAACAACACCCGCTACACCCACATCGACCCTGCGCAGCAGCAGGACGAGTTGACCAGCTTGGTGGAACCGGCCACCGGCGAACCCTTCGTGCTGCATCCCGGCGAGTTCGTGCTCGGCTCGACGCTGGAGCTGTGCACACTGCCAGACGACTTGGCGGGCCGGCTGGAGGGTAAGTCGTCGCTGGGCCGGCTGGGGCTGCTGACGCATTCGACCGCCGGCTTCATCGACCCCGGCTTCAGCGGTCACATCACCCTCGAGCTCTCCAACGTCGCCAACCTGCCGATCACACTCTGGCCGGGCATGAAGATCGGGCAGCTGTGCATCCTGCGGCTGACCAGCCCCGCCGAGCATCCCTACGGCAGCACGCGGGCCGGGTCGAAGTACCAGGGCCAGCGCGGACCGACGCCGTCGCGCTCGTATCAAAACTTCATAAGGTCCACTTAAGTTCAGCTGTAACGCTGCATAGCCTCCGCGGCGACCATCTAGATATGTAGCGCCGGTCGCGGTGTTCCCCTCCGCCTAACCGTGGCGCGCTGCGAAAAATTTTTGGAGGCGCGGTGGATATCGTGCTCGGGGTTTCGATGGCACCCACATCGGTCCGCATGCTGCTCGTCGAGGGCGAAAACGCCGACGGCGTCACCGTCGAAGACAACAACTTCGACATCGCCACCGACGACGACGCAGCCACCCTGAGTGCATCCGATGAGGTGATCTCGGCGATCCTGGGCACTCAGGAGGGCGCCACCCAAGCTGGCCACGCACTGACGTCGACAGGCATTACCTGGACCAACCCGGTGGACGCCGCCGCCCTGCGCGAGGCGCTGGCCACCCGCAAGATCGAGAACGTCATGCTGGTGTCGGCGTTCATGGCTGCGGCCGCACTGACGCAGATGGTCGGCAGCACAGTCGGCAACGCGCACACCGCCTTGCTGTTTCTCGAGCCCGACACCGCAACACTGGCCGTCGTCGACTCCGCCGACGGCTCCATCACCGATGTCCACAAAGAGCTGATTTCCAGCGACAACACCGTCGCGGACCTGGCCGGGATGGTTACCGGCCTGGACGCGTTGGAGACGCGCCCGCAGAGCGTGTTCATCGTCGGCTCAGGCGTGGATGTTGCCGCGCTCAAGCCGCAGCTGGAGGTCGTGACGTCGCTCCCGGTCACGGCTGCCGAGGAACCGGAGACCGCGCTGGCCTGGGGCGCGGCGCTGGCGTCGGCGAACGCGCCGCTGTTCGCGTCGTCGACCGCCGCCCTGGCCTACGCCCAAGATCCCGGCACCGGCGCGATCGATCCCTATGCGGTCGCCCCGGGATACCTTGCGGTGCCGGATGTTCCGATCGGCACTGAGCTGGGTGAAGACGATCTGGCCTACAGCGCCGTTCCCGACGAGGAAGCCGAAGCCCACACCGCCGCCCTGGCAGCGCCTGCCGCCGAGCAGCTCGATGGTGCCCCTGAGCGCAGACCGCTTCTGCTCGTCGGCACCGTGTTGGCGGTGGCCCTTGTTGCCGCGTTCCTGGCGCTGGAGATCTCGCTGGCACTGGGCATCCGGCCGAGTGCTGTCGCGCTGCTGCCCAGGCCGCTGCAAAACTTCCTTGTTCCAGCTCCGCTGGCCCCCGCCCCCGCTCCGGCACCAGCAAGCGCCCCGTTGCCGCAGGTCAATCACGTACCTGCGCCGGTGATGGCGCCGCCGCCGGCGCACGCAGCGATCCCGGCTCCACCGCCCGCGGCTCCGCTACCCGCGCCGATTCCGGCCGCGCCGCCGGCCCCGGTCGCCGCGCCCGCACCCCCGGTGCCGGCGCTGGTTCCGCTGCCCCTGCCGATTCCCGTCAGCCCGCCCATACCAGTCCACATCGCGCCGCTGCACGCACCGGCTCCGGTGCACCTGCCGGCGCCGCAGCCGCCAGTCCAGCTGCCACCGCGGGTCCAGCTGCCGCCTTTGTTCCAGCTCCGCTGGCCCCCGCCCCCGCTCCGGCACCAGCAAGCGCCCCGTTGCCGCAGGTCAATCACGTACCT
>DASQRI010000655.1:0-2143 GCA_035642975.1 Mycobacterium sp. | reverse complement strand
CGGAGCCAACAGCGCCCGCCCGGCAAACTGCGCCCAGTCCAGCAACAGCGTCGCCCCGATCGCGGCGCTGTGCTCCTTGGCCACCCCATTGCCGTGCGCGATGGCGCGCAGCCGGTCGGCCGGGTCGGCGATCTGAGTCTGTAGGCGGGAGAACAACGCCGTCAACTGGTTGCGACCTGGCCGGTCGGACTTTTGATGCACCGACACGGGCACCGTGGCCACCAGCGAGGTATTGGGCAGCTGACCGCGATCGAGCAAGAACTTGCGCAGCACCCCGGCGCACAGTGCCATCACCACATCGTTGACCGTGACATTGAACCTGTCCTTGACCGTCTTGATGTCGTCGAGCTCCAGGCGGGCGTAGGCGATGTTGCGCCGGCGGGTGATGGAGTCGTTGAACGGGGTGCGCGGCGCCCGGAACGGCGCCGCCATAGCCCGCCCGCTGCGCCCCCGGCGCACGACGTCGACGATCGTTGACGCCGTCATCGGCGCCACAGTGGCCAGCTGCAGTGGCCGGACAGCGAACTTCGCCAGGCCGCGCACCGCCATCCCCACCGAATTGGTGTCCCCCGGGCCGTCCACCGCCTCCGGCGCCGGCGTGTCCGGTTCGGTGCCGCACAGCTGCGACAGCAGGTTGGCACCGCCCACCCCGTCCACGCTGGCGTGATGCACCTTGGTCATCACCGCCACCGGCGCTCCTGCCCTGGTGTCGGCGCCGGCGCTCCCCTCGATCACCCACATCTCCCACAGGGGCTGGCCGCGATCAAGGGGCAGGGACGCAATGCGCCCGCAGGTCTCCGACAGCTCGACGCGCCCGCCGGGCGCCGGCAGCCCGATGCGGTGCAGATGGTGGTCCAGATCGAAACTGTGGTCCTCCACCCACACCGGATGGTCCAGATTCAGCCGGCTGTCAGCCAACCTCTGCCGAAACTCCGGGATCGACTTGATCCGCACGCCCAACTCTTCGCGCAGCCGGGCGAAGCTGTACCCGCCGGGCACTGTCGCGGTGTCCAACTCCAAGATCGCGCAGACGTGCAACGGCTGCGAGGGCGTTTCCAAATACAAGAAGCTGGCATCCAGCCCGCTGAGCCGTTGCATACGTTTCCCTTCCGCGGGTGAAGGACGGTCATTGCCGCCCGCAGACCCGGACTGCCGGCCGGGGCGATGCGATGTCGAAGGCCGGCCGGCGGCACTCCGCGATCACGGTCACAACTCGATGGCGAACCCGTTCAGGTCCTGGCTAAAGGGCGTAGAGCTCGTAAAGACGACCCTCCCGAGTCTCAGGAGTGAAAATTCGTTGAGAAATCCGCCGACACCATTATGCGCTAATATGCGCTCGATTGAAATACGTTTCAAATACGGATACCCCCAATCCTATTGACACGGCGGGAAATTCCACCGTTTGGCGGGGATGCCCGGCCCAATCCTATTGACACAGCGGAAAAGTTCCATCTCTGGGCCGGTGGTACCAGCTCAATCCTATTGACGCACTGTCAAATACGAAGCGAGGTTTCAAGCGATTCATGGTGATCACAGCTACGCCGTCGTCCACCTCGGCCAAAAGATCTTCGGTGCCGGACCCCCGGATCGTGGAACGGATCCGGCCAGCCAAACGTCTCCTGGAGAGCGGTGGCGGTCTTCTCGCAGTCGTGGGCGACCAACGCCACCTGGCGTAAACGAGGACCGGGCAATGGGTCTGGCATAAGCACCCTCCCATGGCGGCGACGTACGACGTGCCGTACCTGGGCTGCAACGAAGCGTGCCTACCTCCTACCAGCACCGGCAACTGCCCAATATCGTGTCACCGCTGGCCGGCCAGCATGTGCCATATCGCCGCCGCGATCCGGCCAACGTGTAGCGCGCCCCGCCCCGCCTCGCGGCGTGGGTCTGGGCGCGGATTCCGCCGATGTGCGAGGTGGCAGCGTGTCGGCTGTGAGATTGTGCAGGTATGTCCGCTCCTCCTGCGGCTGCTCCTTCGGGGGTTGTGACGTTTTTGTTCACTGATGTTGAGGGTTCGACCCGTCGGTGGGAGGCCGATGCGGAGGGGATGCGGCTGGCGCTGGCCGCCCATGACGAGGTGTTGCGTAAGGCGATTGAGTCGCACGGCGGTTGGTTGTTCAAGCACACCGGTGATGGGGTGTGC
>DASQRI010000654.1:0-2269 GCA_035642975.1 Mycobacterium sp. | reverse complement strand
CTGACGTTGCTGTGGAAGAAACTCTAACCAGCCGTCCCGGGCCACGGTCCCCCGACACGAGCATCAGGTCCGGCCATTCGCCCGAGCGAGCGTGCCGCTCGTGGCTCGGCAACTCTGGCAAAACCCGCCGCGGCTTGCCGGAACGCACATAGGCGCGGTAGCCGTGACAGCTCAACCGCGACTAAGAATCTCGTCGCGAATAACCGCGGTAGCCCGTCCACCGAAGCGTGGTGCCTGCGACTTCCTGCGGCTTCCCTGGCGCATGCCAGGGTCCGGAATTTTGGATGCCCAGATTTTTATTCGCAGACACCCGTTGTTCACCACCCGCGTCGGGTCTCTCGGTCGTTTCCAAGCCGAGGGTTTCGCCAGGTAGTGGGCCGATTCGTGCCGTGCTTGCCGAGCTGGCAAACAGCCGCCGCTTGCCCTCGCGCCGCGACGACGGCGCCGCACCGGACGACATGGACTGGCGACTGTCGCCGCAGACCTGGCTAATCTCCTAAACCACAAACGGATTCAGAAAGCTGCCAGGCAACGCGCACCCAGTTGCCAGCAGCTGATGAATGCTGCCCAATCTCGTTGAAGCTCACTGGTATCGGTGAAGGAGCGAAGGAAAGCCGATGGTGTTGGATTTCGGAGCGCTGCCGCCGGAGATCAATTCCGGCCGGATCTACACCGGGCCGGGCTCGGCGCCGCTGCTGGCGGCAGCGTCTGCATGGGACGCGTTAGCGAGTGAATTGCAAACCACGGCAGCGTCTTACGCGTCGACGATTACAGACTTGACCAGCTCAGGCTGGCAGGGGCCCTCTTCGGTGGCCGCGGCCGATGCGGCGGCGCCCTACACAGCGTGGCTGGGCAGCACCGCCGCGCAAGCCGAGCAGACGGCGTCCCAAGCCCAAGCGGCAGCGGGCGCCTACGAGGCCGCCTTCGCTGCCAGCGTGCCCCCACCGGTGATCGCAGCCAATCGCGCGACGCTGGCGCTGCTCGTCGCGACCAACCTGCTGGGTCAGAACACCCCGGCGATCGCCGCCAACGAGGCGACCTACGCGGAGTTCTGGGCTCAGGACGCGGTCGCAATGTATGGCTACGCCGGGGCCGCGACCACAGCGAGTCAGCTGGACCCCTTCACCGCGGCGCCGGCGACCACCAACGACAGCGGCCAGGCCAGCCAGTCGGCTGCGACGGCCCAATCGGCCGCCGCCTCGACTGCCGACGCGACCACCGGCTTGGAAGCGTTCCTGACCGAGCTGAACACCGACCTCACGAGTTTCGGAACCGAGCTCAGCACCTTCAGCACGCAACTCTCCAGCTATTTCCCGGCTTCGACCACGACCTTGGCGGGGCTCGTGTCGGAATTGGGCTTGCCGACCTCGGTCACGAACTTCGTCACGCTCTTCAACCAAGCTCTCACCACGGGCGCCAACACAATCAGCACCTATGCCTCCGGGCCGTGGTCCTTGATTGGAGTCGGCAGCCTGATCAAGAACTGGTACCAGATGAGCATCAGTATCCCGAGCCTGGGCGTCGGCATCCAGGGCATCGCCCCGCTGCTCCACCCAACCCCCATCGTAGGAGCGCTGTCGCCGCTGCTGCACAGCGGATTGCTGAGCGGTTCATATGCGTCCCAAGGTTTGTCACCCGCGACGGCTCTGGCCGGTCGCGCCGGCACCATCGGTGCTCTGTCGGTACCCCAGAACTGGGCGTCCGCCGTGCCGGCGGTCCGGACGGTCGCGGCCGAGATGGACGCGACCGCGCTCGACGCCGCTCCCGAGATGGCCTCGATCGGCAACCCAGGGATGTTCGGCCAGACGGCGCTGTCCAGCCTGGCCGGTCGCGCGATCGGCGGGACCGCCACCCGCGCCGCCGTCGGTCAGGGCTACCGCGTGCCCGGCGCCGTGGCGACGGACGACATTGCCACCACCGCGACCATCATCGTCATCCCGCCGAGCGCGGAATAAGGAGAATCGACAATGGTTTTCGATTTTGCGGCCCAGCCGCCGGAGGTCATCTCCGCGAAGATCTACTCCGGCCCGGGCACGGGTTCACTGCAGACAGCCGCGACGGCCTGGCAGGGTCTGGCCGGTGACTTGCAGTCCACCGCCGCCAATTACCAGTCGGTGATCTCCGGGCTGGTCAGCGGCGAGTGGACAGGTCCTTCGTCGGAAGCCGCCGCGGCGGCCGCGGCGCCGTACGTGTCGTGGCTGTCGACGACGGCGGCCCAGGCCGAGCAGACCGCCGGGCAGGCCCAGGCCGCGGCCAGCGCCTATGAGAC
>DASQRI010000653.1:0-8080 GCA_035642975.1 Mycobacterium sp. | reverse complement strand
AAGCTCATCGCCTGGTCGAAGCGGCGTTCGCGCAGATGCTGGGAAGTACCCACGGCGGCTTCACCGTTCCGGTCGATCACCGCGATGGGCACCGGGTGTGGGTCGCGGCCAACTTCAGCCATGCCGAGGATCCCGATTCGGGGGAGCCGATCATGGTCGGCACCATGCGGGACGTCACGGCCGAGCATTACGTGGTGCAACGCCAGACCGCCCTGGCTGCGCTCAATCAGCAGCTGGCTCAAGCCGACACAGTCGACAATGCCCTGCGTGGGGCGGCGGAGGAGTTGCGCCGGGTGTGGCAGGCTCGGCGTGTTCTGGCCGTGACGTTCGCCGGCACTGGGGAATCCGTTGCCCCGGAGCTAGTCTGCGCCGGGGAGCCCCTCGGGTGGGCTGAGCTGTTGCCACGCGAGCGGCAGTTGATCGAGTCGCTGCGCGACGGCGACCTGCTGACCACCGTCACCGAGGAAGCCGGCGCCGCGGGCATCGCGCTCCGCCATCCCCGCGGAGTGTCCGTCGTCTACGTCGAGCTGGCTGAGCGACGCGCGTTCACCGTGGAAGACCACACCTTGCTCACGGTGCTGGCCGGACGCCTCGGTCAGGGCCTGCAGCGCGTCTACGAGTTGGACGAGCACCGCGAAACCGCTGTGGCGCTGCAGCACGCAATGCTCGGTCCGGCAGCGCCCGGGGGCTTTGCGGTGCGATATCACCCTGCCAGCCGCCCGCTGCAGGTCGGTGGCGATTGGTACGACGTCGTCAACCTCGACCACGGGCGCGTAGCCATGATCGTCGGGGACTGCGTCGGTCACGGTTTGACCGCCGCCACCGTTATGGGTCAGCTGCGCAGCGCCTGCCGGGCGCTGCTGCTCGAGAAGTCCAGTCCCAGTGCTGTGCTCGCCGGGATGGACCGTTTCGCCGCGCGGCTGCCCGGCGCCGACTGCACGACAGCATTCTGCGCGGTGCTCACCCTGGCCAGCGGTGAACTGGTGTACTCAAGCGCAGGCCATCCGCCGGCCATCATGGTGCATGCCGACGGCAGTACCGCGATGCTGGATGCCGGACAGGGGTTTCCCCTGGCGATCCGGCCGGAGCAGGCCCGGCCGGAAGCCCGCGTCATCATGCCGGCGCGCGCGACGCTGCTGCTGTACACCGACGGTTTGGTCGAACGTCGCGGCACTTCGATCGAGGACGGCATGGCCCGTGCTGCCGACCTCATTGGGGACGGACGTTCGCAAGAACTCGATCAAGTGGCCGATGAACTCATGACCGGGCTCGAGCCGGTGGGCGGGTACCGAGATGACGTGGCCATCCTGCTGTACCGACAACCCGCGCCGCTGGAGATGGACTTCGCCGCCGACGTCCGACAGCTGGGACCGAGTCGTACTGCCTTGCGCAGCTGGCTGACCCGGGCGGGGGTCGAGCCGGATCAGATTCAGGACATGCTGATCGCAGCCGGCGAAGCCGTCGCCAACGCTATCGAACACGGCCACCGCGACCGGCCCGAGGGCATCATCTCCTTGCATGCGACCGCCGCTGTCGACGGGCTGCAAGTCAGCGTCATCGACACCGGCGTCTGGAAGACGCCGCGCCAAGTCACCGGTGAGAATCGTGGCCGCGGCATCTCGCTGATGCGATGTCTGGTGCAGGACTTGAGCATCCATTCGAACGACGCGGGTACTACAGTTCACATGTACGCAAGGATCTCGTAATGACAACCCCGCTAACCCTTAACACCGACCGTGGCGTCGATGGGACACCGCGGGTGATTGCGGCGGGCGAGATCGACATCAGCAACATCCACGTGTTCAACGAAGCGCTGACCACCGCCAGCGAGGGCAGTCGCAGGCCGATCACCGTCGATATGAGCGCGGTCAAGTACCTGGACAGCGCAGGCATCAATGCGCTTTTCAAGCACGCCGACGAAATCGACCGGCTGCACCTCATCGTGCACCCGTTCCTCATGCGGGTCCTCACGATCAGCGGTCTCGTCCAGATCGCGAACGTCCAACCGGCACCGACACCTGGAAACGGCGACCGCTAGATGTACCCTTCGCCGTCGTCAGCCAGGTAGGTGACGTCGTACCATCGCACAGGCGTTTGCGTATTCGTGTCGAATTCTTCGGTCGCAGTTGCCTGCTCCACTCGGACGTCGGTCAAGTGCGGATTATGCAGGCGGATGTACCCTTCCAGCTCAGCGTCCCGCGCGGCGTCGCTGAGGGCTGTGTCCGCGAGCGCCCTTCCCTCATACCTCGTCCAACTCACGCCTGACATCTTGCTCTGCCATCGTGTGCAGCACGACACGGAGCGCTCCTGTGCTGTGGCCTACGCGCTCGGAGTTTGGGCCGGCTGCGGTAGCGGACGCCTACGCACGACTGTCGGCCACCAGAACCACGGTCCGAGGATGGCGAGGATGGACGGCACGACGAACGACCGCACGATGAGCGTGTCGAGCAGCAGACCGATGCAGACCGTCGAGCCCACCTGGCCGATCGTTCGCAGATCGCTTGTGAGCATTGCCAACATGGTGAACGCGAACACCAGACCGGCCGACGTCACCACGCCGCCGGTACTGCCGAGCGCGCGGATCAGACCGGTATGTATTCCACCGTGAAGCTCTTCCTTGACCCGGTTGATCAGCAGCAGGTTGTAGTCCGAACCCACCGCCACCAGGATGATGAACGTCAGCGGCAGTACCAGCCAATGCAGGTGCAGACCGATCAGGTGCTGCCAGAGAAGGATAGACAACCCGAAGGCGCCGGCGTAGGAGAACGCCACGGTACTGGGAATCACCAAGGCCGCCACCAGACTTCGCGTGATGAACATCATGATCAGGAAGATCAGCACGAAGGCCGCGATCGCTGCGATGAGCAGATCGGACATCGCGTATTCCTTGATGTCCTTGTCGTTGGCTCCCGAACCGCCGATGTACACCCGGGCACCGACTAGCGACGTCTCTTTCAGAATTGTCTTGATGGCGTCGGGGAACATTTCGACGTGTTCCACACCTTCAGGCCCCATCGCATCACCCTCGTGGGTGACGATGAAGCGAGCCGCTTTTCCGTCGGGCGACATCATCAACTTCTCGCCGGTCTTGACGTCTTCGTTGTCGAAACCCTCGTGTGGAATGTAGAAGAAGTCGTCGCTGCGTGACTTGTCCCAGTCGTTCCCGACATTGATCGAGTCATCGTAGGTCTGCTCGGTCGACAGAGACTGCAGATCGGCCGACCCGTAGCTGTTGACCAGCTTCGTCTTCAACGCCTCGGTGTCATCGGCGGTGGCTTTCAGTTGAGCGATGATCTTCGGGAATGTGGCGTCGACCTCGGCAAGGGAAAGCCGGGCGTATTTGATGTCTTCCGCCAAATGATCGATCAGATCGATCGTGGCGAACACCGATCGAAACGTCCAACAAATGGGAATGTCGTAGCAGTGCTTCTCCCAGAAGAAGTAGCTCTTGATGGGACGGAAGAAGTCGTCGAGATTCGAGATATTGTCATTGAGATCGTTGCTGACGTTTTCCAGATCCTCGATGGTGAGTACCGTCTTGTGCAGCTCATCGGACACTTTCTGGAAATAGTCGATCTCTTTGCGTAGCACCGCGACTGAGTCGGCCTGGATCTCCGCCTGCTCGTCGGTGTTGGTGTTCTGTTCCCGGTTGAACGGTAACTGTGCGCCGTTGCCGCTGCCTTGGGTCGTAAATAAATAGGGAATGCTGGCATGCTCGAGCGGCCGGCCTAGCGGCCTGGTCATGCCTTGCACCATCGCCACTCCATGCAGGCGAATCAGAGCGCGAGCCACCCGGTCCAGCGAGATGAAGTCGGCCGAGTTGCGCATGTCGTGATCGGTTTCGATCATCAGCATCTCGGAGAACAACTTGCTCTTGGGGAAGTGGCGGTCGGCGGCTTGAAAACCGAGGTTGGCCGGGGCGCTGGCGGGCTGGTACTGCCGATCGTCATAGTTCTGCCGATAGCTCGGCACGAAAATGGCACCCAGCATGACGATGGCCGAACTGGCGACCAGGATCGGCACCGGCCAGCGCACCACGCTTGCACCGATCCGTCGATACAAGTGCGCCTTGGCCGCCTGTCTCGGGTCGAACATTCCGAACAGGCTCCCGACCGTCAGAATCGCCGGACCGAGCGTCAGCGCTGCGGCGATGGTGAACAGCATGGTGATCGCGACAGCCGGACCCATGGTGTGGAAGTAGTTCAAGCGGGCAAACGTCAGGCAGTAACAGGCGCCGGCGATCGTCAGCCCCGAACCAAGGATGATCGGCGTGACGCCCTTGTAGGCGATGTAGAAGCTGTCTTCTCGGCTTTCTCCGGCTTGCCGCGCTTCGTGATAGCGCCCCATCAGGAAGATGCCGTAGTCCGTCCCGGCTCCCAAGGTCAGCGCGATGACGATGTTCACCGCGAACGACGACAACTCGATAAGGCCATGGTGGCCAAGGGTCGAGATAAGCCCTTTGGCGAAGAGCATTTCGATGAGGACGCTCAACAACGGCACCAGCAGGGTGGGCGGGCTGCGGTACACCAGCATCAACATCACGAAAATGAGGATGATCGTGATGATCGTGACGTTGTTCAGGCTGGCGTTGGCGATGCTCAGCGTGTCCGACGCCAGCGGCGCCGCCCCGCTCACGAAGACCTTCAGTCCCGGCGGTGGGGTGTCTTTGGCGATGATGTCCCGTACCGCGTCGACCGATTCATTGGCTTCCATCTGGCCGATGTCGCCGGCCAGACGCAACAACACGTAGGTGCACTTGCCATCGACACTTTGCGCTCCGGCCGCGGTGAACGGTTTGCCCCAGAGATCCATCACGTACTGCACGTGCTTGGTGTCGCGCTGGAAGCGCTTCATCAAATCGTCGTAGTACGCGTGGTCTTGGTCGCCCAGTGGGCGGTTTGCCTCGAAGACCACCATGGTCAAGTTCGTGGAGTTGGATTCCTGGAACTTGGCGCCGATGTGCAGGAGCGCCCGCTGCGATGGGGCGTAGTGCGGGACCATCGGTCCGGCGAGTTCTTCTGCGACGTCCTCCACCTTGGGCGTGAAGGCAGTCATGGTGACCGCGAGGAAGCCCCAGAAGAAGATGATCGGTATCGCGAAGGTACGCACCATCCGGGGGAGGAAAGGGCGTTTGACCTGGGACTCTTCCAGGCGGTGCTCGCTCATGCCGACTTTACCCTGCACTCGACATCGGCGTCCGGGTGATTATCCGAATTCTCGGGGGTTCCGGATTTCGGTGGTGGTAGCACGCCATCCACCAGCATGCGGCAGCGCAGCGGACCGCCGTGAACGTGCACCGAAATGCTGCCAGACGCCACTGTCAGCGTGGTGGTCTCCTCGTGAATCCAGGGCTCAGTTGTGAATGTGACATCAACTGGATGCGGATGCCCGTCGATGTCGACGTAGACGATCTTCCCGGCCTTCCCGACTGGGCCGTACACCTCGTACGTCAGCTTCTTGATGTTGAATTCCTCAGGCGCCTGCGGCCCGTTCACGGTGATGACGGGCTCTGGCTCGGAGAACTGGTGCACTTTGTACATGCACACCAAGCCGACACTCACTGCGATGACGGCAACCAGCGGCATCCAGACTCGCGCGAGGACAGTCCTCCCTTTGGAACGAGGGCTCACTCGATCGATCACCTTTCGGAACGCGTTTCCCCGGGCCTCGTGCTCGCTATATCAATCAGGTTGATATGCGGCCATAGTGACGTTACCAGTACAGAACGGAGACGACCACAACGTGCGAACGGTATCACCTGTCATCGCAGTCGGCAGCGCAGGCTATTGAGCCTCAGGCCGCTACGTGCGCAGTTCGCAGACGGCCCGTGAGTCGTCGCGCGCGGATGAGTTGAATGGCGAGGTTTGCCGAGGTCAACATCGGAATAATCCCAATGAATGTTCGCTCCGACGGGCGCGCTCCCTGCAAGTATTCGAGACTACCGAGCACGTAGTAGCACCCCAACGTGAACAGGGTGAAGGGGATGGCTAAGGCCGCCGGGTTGCCGCGTATCGCGACTATGCGCTGGGCGTACTCGAACTCCTCAGGCGTCATGGACTCACGCTTGCGCAATTTGCGGATGACGCGCGGTGCAGCTCCGATCTCTTCGCTGAGCGGAAGAGTGGGTTGTCGCTCCAACCGCCGCACATAGACGAAGGCGATCGACAGCAAGACCAAGTCCACCCCGAAAGCAATCAGCGTCAGAAGACCCCAGAAAGCCGTGCTCACATACCCCTCCTTCCGCTACGCCGCTCGAACCTAACATCACTCGCGAGATTTGGCCGCTCGTCGACAGTCGCGGGGACGCCGGCGCGCGGCTGTAAGACTGACGGCATGCAAGGGAGCATCAGCAGTGTGCGCCAGGCGTCCCCGGAGGATGCGGTCGCGTGCACTGCGATTTACCGGCCCTACGTCGAGGACACGGCGATCAGCTGGGAGCTTGACGTTCCGAGTGTCGACGAGATGGCCGCCCGCATCACCGCGGCCCTCGAAACCCACGAGTGGCTTGTCCTCGAACGTGACGAGAAGATCGTGGGGTTCGCCTACGGACACGCACTCAATCGGTTTCCTGCCTACCAATGGTCAGCTCAGACCGGTGTGTACGTCGACGTCGACCATCACCGCTCCGGCGGCGGCCGCAAGCTCTACACCCAGTTATTGACACGGCTCACCGAGCGCGGCTATCGGCAAGTCTTCGCCGGCATTACCCAACCCAACGAGGCCAGCAACGATTTCCACCGCGCCTTCGGGTTCCAGGATGCCGGGCTGTACCGGCGCGTCGAATGGAAGCACGACCGCTGGCATGACGTCGCATGGATGCAACTCGACCTGATCGGCCCTGCTGACCAAGACGAGCCGCCTGACCCACTCGTCTGAGGCATTGAATTCGCGGCGGCGGGTAAACCTCGGGTCTAGCCAGAACGGGAGAAGCATGAGCGCAAGCGCGCAAACCGGAACCATCACCACCCATGTTCCGGCACGGCTGGATCGGCTGCCCTGGTCGCGGTTTCACTGGCGCGTCGTCATCGGCCTCGGCGGGGTGTGGATCCTGGACGGGCTCGAGGTCACGATGGTCGGCAATGTGTCGTCGCGTCTCACGGAGAAGGGCAGCGGCATTGACCTCACCCCCGCGGACATCGGCATGGCCGCTGCGTTCTATATCGCGGGGGCTTGCCTGGGCGCATTGTTCTTCGGTCATCTGACGGACCGGTTCGGCCGGCGCAACCTGTTCATGCTGACTCTCGCGGTGTATCTGACCGCCACCGTTGCGACGGCATTCGCTTTCGCGCCTTGGTATTTCTTCATCGCACGCTTCTTCACCGGCTCCGGCATCGGGGGCGAATACGCCGCCATCAATTCGGCGATCGACGAGTTGATTCCTGCGCGCGTCCGCGGTCGGGTGGATCTGGTGATCAATGGGACCTATTGGCTGGGTTCGGCCGCCGGGGCGGGCGGTGCGCTGGTCCTGCTGGATACGTCGAACTTCGCGGCCAACATCGGATGGCGGCTCGCTTTCGGCATCGGCGCGATCTTCGGCATCTTCGTCCTGCTCGTCCGGCGCAACGTTCCGGAAAGCCCGCGCTGGTTGTTCATTCACGGGCGCGACCAGGAAGCCGAGCAGATCGTTGGCGAGATAGAACGCGACGTAGAGCGGGAAACGGATCAGCCGTTACCCGCGCCGCACGGGCGACCGCTGAAAGTTCGTCAGCGCGAGACGATTTCATTCCTCGAGATCGCCAGGGTCGCATTCAAGCTTTATCCGCGCCGTGCGATCCTCGGGCTGGCGTTGTTCATCGGGCAGGCGTTTCTCTACAACGGCGTGACGTTCAATTTGGGGACCTTGCTGAGCGGGTTTTACGGAGTCGATGCGAGCCGGGTGCCGTTGTTCTACATCCTGTGGGCGCTCAGCAACTTTTTCGGTCCGTTGGTGCTGGGAAAGCTGTTCGATACCGTCGGTCGTAAACCGATGATTACCGGGACCTACGTCGGCTCTGCCGTCGTGGCCGTCGTTCTCGCGGTCCTGTTCGTCACCCAGACCGGCGGTGTTTGGACGTTCATCGCCGTTCTCGCAGCGGCGTTC
>DASQRI010000652.1:0-2443 GCA_035642975.1 Mycobacterium sp. | reverse complement strand
TGTGGGCCCTTTCTGCGTCCAGAAAAGGTGGCCGCTCGCGGGGTGCACCGCGACGCCGACGCATTCGACCGTCCCATCGTCGCGCGGTTCGTTCAAGATGAGGTCGGTCAGGCCCGACCCGTCGACGCGGACGCGGGTGACGCGGCACCCCTCACGGTCTGACCAGTAGAGGGTTCCGGCGCCGTCAGAGGTCAGTTGTTTGCCCGTGGTCAAGGTGCCGTCGGGGACGACATCGCGCTTGCCGGTGCCGTCGAGACCGATTGCGTGAACGCCCCCGTCGCGTCGGGAGTAGTCGCGACTCGCCTCGCCGGGCGGCTTGGTCGGGTCCACCTCGGGTACACCCATGGTGGTCCAGTAGATGACGCCGCCGTCGAGGACCACCCCGTCCGGCGTAGGACCGGCCTGGTCGGTCAGGGTCCGCACCCGACCGTCAGGCAGGCTGACCCGCAGGATCCGGCCGGTCCGCAAAGCCAAGGCCAGCAAGGCATCCATTTCAGTGCGCTCCTTGGTTGATCGTTACCGCCACTCCGGTCGATGTGATCCGCGCGGCGTAAGCGGGCTGCTGTAGTAGCCGGGCGTCTGGGTCATGCGGATCTGCTCGGTGATGCCGCGATAGCGGCCCAGTGGCGTGTCGACCGTGAACGTCTCCGGGTCGAGGTATTGGTGCCCCGGTGCGGTTCCTGCGACCTCGGCGGAGTAGGCCTTGTCGAAGGTGCCGAGACCCAGCAGCCATAACGCGACCCGGGTCAGTGACACGGTGATCTTGTACGAGCCACCGACCTCGGCGCGCAGCATCAGCGCGCGCAGGATACCGAGCTCGAGGAACCACGCCGTGATGTAGTCGTTGACCACCGGCACGGCGGGCAGCCCGGGAACACCGTCGTCCCCTTCGAGCACCATCACGCCGGCCAGGCTGCCCGCCGTCTGGTCGAAGCCGACCCGGCCCGCCCACGGTCCGGCTTCCCCGTTGAGGTTCACGGTTGCGTGGATGATGCCGGGCCGGATCTCGGCCGCGGTTGCCGCATCGAGTCCGTGCCGCGCCAGGTACCCGGGCCGACGGTTGGCGTAGAAGACGTCGGCGTCGGTGAGCAGTCCTCGCATCTTCTGGTGATCAGCAGGCAGCTTCAGATCCAGCATCGTTGAGCGAGTTCCAATTTGAGCCGTCAGGTACAGCATCGGGCTCTCGTACTCGTTCGGATCCCAGACGTTCAGCACGTCGGCTCCGTGCAGCGCGAGGGCACGACCGCAGCCGCCCCCGGCGATGATATGCGCCCGACCCAGAGCGCGGATGCCCTCCAGGGGCGTGGTCACGCCGCCCGTCAGCAGCTCGGGATCGCTGTCCGCGATCTTCTCGATCACTACCGGCGGCATCGTCGACAGCACTGACCGGTACTGCTCGGAGGCGATCAGCTCCTCGGTACTGCGGACCATCGGCATGACGACTCCGGCCCGTTCGCCGGCCTCTTCGAGCTCAGCGGCGTTCCAGTCCTTGATCGCGGCTGCCACCGCTTCGACGCGCTCAGAGACACCGAGCAGCGCGCCGGCGTCGTTGCGCAACCGCGGGTATGGACCCATCGGGTGCATCCAGCGCTGATCGGCCGTTTGGTAGAACTTCGAGGTTGCAAAGGCGTCATCGACCCGGGCGGGATCCTTGAGCGCGTAGCCGTTGAGCAGCTCCCATTTGTTGTCGTAGAACGGACACAGCCGGTGCGGCGCCACCCGGAGGTCCATCGCAATGTCCTGTCCACGGCCTCCACGCATCTGCCAGATCTTCGCGATGGCAACGGATTTCGCCGCGAGCGCGATCGACGTGGCGCCGGCGAGACGCAACGTTCCCGGCAGGACCGGGTCCGCGCCGACAAAGTCGACGATACCGCCGCAGTCGCCCTCGGTAAGTCCGACCACCTCGAGCAGTTCGTTAAGTTCTGCGTGCGCGTCGAAGTCGTCCGCGGTCGCAGGCGGTGCCCGCAGCTTGTCGGTCAGGGTTAGGGGCGGCCCGGTCGGCTGCTGCAGCGTACCGGTCATCGCCCAACTCCGCCTACGTCGCTCAGCGCCTCGAGAATTGCGCGGGTGCGGCGGTCACGCTGCTCGCACAGCCGGTCGTAGTTCTCCGCGCCGGTGCCGTATGCATGCTCCACCTGGTCTATCACCGCGGCCATCTGGGCCGGATCGGGTTGACCGATCTCAAACGTCATCTGCGAGGCGATGTGCTCGAGCAGGTTTCTGATCCCGCCAGGACCGCCGCCCAGATGGCGGCTCTCAAATGGCCCGATGGTCGCCCACCGCAAACCCAGCGACGTCTTGACCAATTCGTCAAGGTCGGATGCGTCGATCACACCCTGCTGCACCAGGTAGCTGGCTTGCTCGTTGACCACCCGCTGAAGTCGATTACCCACAAAGCCGGGGATTTCCCGTTTCAAGGTGACCGGCGACTTACCCAGGC
>DASQRI010000651.1:0-2304 GCA_035642975.1 Mycobacterium sp. | reverse complement strand
ACGAATCGTCGAAGCCGGCTTTCCGACGACGTTGTGGGCGCGCAGACCGGCGTCGCTCGAGCCGTTCGCCGACACCGCCGCCAAGGTCGCCGAGTCGCCGGCGGAACTCGCGGCCGACAGCGACCTCGTCTGCCTCTGCGTAGTCGGTGACGCCGACGTCGAGGAGGTCACCGCGGGCGAGAACGGAGTGCTGGCCGGACTCAGGAGGGGTGGCGTCGTCGCCGTGCACAGCACCGTGCATCCCAAGACCTGCCACGAGTTGGCAAAAGCAGCTGGGCCACAAGGTGTCTCGGTGATCGACGCACCGGTGAGCGGGGGCGCTCCGGCGGTGGCCGAGCGGCGTCTGCTGGTGATGGTCGGTGGCGAAGCCGACGTCGTCGAGCGCTGCCGCCCGGTGTTCGCGAGCTATGCCGACCCGATAGTGCACCTGGGCGAGCTGGGCACCGGACAAACCACCAAACTGTTGAACAACCTGCTGTTCACCGCCAACCTGGGAACGGCAGCCGGCACTCTGGCGCTCGGAGAGGCGCTCGGCGTCCTGCCGGACCGCCTCGTCGAGGTGATGTCCCGCGGCAGCGCAAACAGCTTTGCGCTCAACGTTCTCGGTGGCGACACCGGCGGTTTAGGCCGGCTTGCCGGCATGGCCGGAGCACTGCTGCAAAAGGACGTCCGCCTGCTCGCCGACGTCGCCGATGCCGCCGCCGTGCCCGGCGGGGCTGTGCTGGACGCAGCCGACGCCACCCTGTCCCTGATGGAACATCCGCGGTGAGAATCGGTTTCATTGGCGCCGGAAGGATGGGACGCCCCATGGTGGCCCGGCTCGTCGAGGCGGGCCACCACGTCAGCGTGCTAGGTCGTTCCGACGAGAAACGCGCTGCCATTACCCAATTGGGCGCCGAGCCGGTCGAGAACATGGCCGCGGTGAGCGCGCATGCGGATGTCGTGGTGATTTGCGTGTTCACCGACGAACAAGTGCGCCAGGTCTGCCTGGACGACGGTCTCGTTGCCGGCATGCCGGCCGGCTCAGCTTTGGTGCTGCACACCACCGGAAGTCCCCGCACCGTCGAAAGCATCGCCATGCGCGCGGCACCGCTCGATGTCGAGGTGGTGGATGCGCCGGTCAGCGGCGGCCCGCACCACGCCGCGTCCGGCACGCTGACGCTGTTCGTCGGTGGCGCCGACGACACGGTGGTCCGCGTCCGCCCGGTGTTGGGCTGCTACGGCGATCCGGTCCTGCATGTCGGCCCGGTGGGAGCCGGGCAGAAGGTCAAGCTGGTCAACAATGCGCTGTTCGCGGCGCATATCGGGTTGCTTGCCGGCTCCGTCGAGCTGGCAGCTGAGCTGGGCGTGTCGGAATCAGCCCTGCTCACCGCGCTTCCGCATGGCAGCGCGGCGAGTCGGGTGTTGGACATCGTCGCCGCGGGCGGTTCCGTTTCGTCCTTCATCGACACCGTCGGTGAATTCGTCGGCAAAGATGTCGCCGTGATCAGGGGTGTCGCCGCCGAACTGGGCAGCGACCTCGGCGTGCTGAACGACGTCATCGATGTGGCCGTGACAGGTGCGAGATAAGGTCTTTTCGCCACGAGACGAACCGTCTACCGTTAGCGTTACAGTCAAGCATTCCGTCGTAAAGGTTCCAGCTGCTCAGTCGGCGCTGAGGAGGGTGTTATGACCAAACCCAAGGTCGTGTTCGATCCGTTCTCCGAGGAGTTCTTCACCGACCCGTTCGAGTTGTACCGACGAATGCGTGAGGACGCGCCGCTCTACTACGACGAAAAAGAGGACTTCTACGCGCTGACCCGCCACGAAGACGTGGCGGCGGCGCTGAAGGATTTCGAGACCTACTCGTCCAGCCGTGGCTGCGACCTCGCGATGGTGCGCAGGGGCATTACCCCCGAGCAGAGGTCGATCATTTTCATGGATCCCCCGGAGCACCGGCACATGCGCAGCCTGCTCAACAAAGCCTTCACCCCGCGGGCGGTTCAGTCCCAGGTTGAAACAGTCCACGAAGTGATCGACAAGTATTTAGGCGCGGCCAATCCCGATCAGTTCGACGTCGTACAGGACTTCTCCGGTCCGTTCCCGGTCGAAGTCATCACCCGGATGGCCGGCGTTCCAGAGGAATACCGACAACAGGTGCGGCACTGGATCGACACCAGCCTATCCCGCGAACCGGGGCAAATCGAGATCAACGAGGTTGGCATGCAGGCCAACATCGATACCGCGATGTATTACTTCAGCCTGGTGCAGGAGCGGCGGCACAATCCGGAGGACGACATGATCAGCAAGCTGATCGCCGCCGAG
>DASQRI010000650.1:0-3735 GCA_035642975.1 Mycobacterium sp. | reverse complement strand
GCTCTGCTCGGGGCGCCTGACCCGTTGGCGCTGGCCGCGGTGATCGCCCTGGGGCATCCGATCCGACAGCCGCGCCGGCTTCGTCGCCAGCCGGTCAGCTCCTTTGCTACGGTCGATTCGATCGACGGCCCAGTGTTTGGGGGCTAGGAAGGCCAGAATTCGGCGAGCGTGAAACTGTCGCGAATTTTGCGCGATTTCTTCGCAACAGTTTCACGTTGGGGTATCTAGGAGGTCTGCGATGAGAAACCTAATTGCCCGTGTCGCGTCGGCCCTGGTGCTGGCGGCGGCGGCCATGGCGTTCGTTACGCCGTCCGCGAGTTGGGCTGACCCCGCGAACTGCGATCCCGGCCAGTATTGGGACCCGACGACCAATGTGTGCCGGCCGCTGGGCCAAGGGCCGCAGCCGCTGAACTGTGACCCCGGTCAGTATTGGGACCCGACGACCAACGTGTGCCGAGAGTTGGGACACACGGCGGCCGGATAATTTCGGGGTCGTAGCCAGGGCTCGCCACCGATAGGCTGCTGACGTGTCCGCCGTCGAGCAGAGTCGCCACCTGGTCACCGAAATCCCCGGTCCGGCATCGCTGGAGCTGACAAAACGCCGCGCCGCGGCGGTGTCAGCCGGCGTAGGACAAATCATGCCGGTATTCGCCGCGCGGGCCGCGGGCGGAATCGTCGAGGACGTCGACGGCAACCGGCTCATCGACTTGGGTTCGGGCATCGCGGTCACGACCATCGGCAGTTCCGCGCCCCGGGTCGTCGACGCGGTGCGCGCACAGGTCGCCGACTCCACCCACACCTGCTTCATGGTCACGCCCTACGAGGGGTACGTCGCCGTCGCGGAGCACCTCAACCGGCTCACGCCCGGCTCGGGTGAGAAGCGGTCGGTGCTGTTCAACTCCGGAGCCGAGGCGGTGGAGAACGCCGTCAAGATCGCCCGCTCCTACACCCACAAAGACGCAGTGGTGGCGTTCGACCACGCCTACCACGGCCGCACCAACATGACGATGGCGCTCACCGCGAAATCCATGCCCTACAAGAGCGGATTCGGGCCGTTCGCACCGGAGATCTACCGGGCGCCGCTGTCCTACCCCTACCGGGACGGGCTGATCGACAAGGAAATGGCCACCGACGGCGAGCTGGCCGCCCGGCGCGCCATCGACGTCATCACCAAGCAGGTCGGCGCGGAGAACCTGGCCGCCGTCATCATCGAACCCATCCAGGGCGAGGGCGGTTTCATCGTCCCCGCCGAGGGATTCCTGCCCGCGCTGTTGGACTGGTGTCGCCGGCACGACGTGGTGTTCGTCGCCGACGAGGTGCAAACCGGGCTGGCCCGCACCGGCGCCTGGTTCGCCTGCGAGCACGAGGGCATCGAACCCGACCTGATCTGCATCGCCAAGGGCATCGCCGACGGGCTGCCGCTGTCCGCCGTCGCCGGTCGCGCCGAGATCATGGACGCCCCGCACCCCAGCGGCATCGGCGGCACCTTCGGCGGCAACCCGGTGGCCTGCGCGGCCGCGCTGGCCACTATCGAAACTATCGAGGCCGACGGGCTCCTCGAACGAGCTCGTGAGATCGAACGCCTGATGAAGGACCGGCTGCTGGCGCTACAAGCCAGCGACGATCGCATCGGGGACGTGCGAGGCAGAGGCGCGATGATCGCCGTCGAGTTCGTCAAGCCCGATACCGCAGAGCCCGACGCCAAGTTGACCAACGCACTGGCCGCCGCCGCCCACGCCGCCGGCGTCATCGTGTTGACGGCGGGCACGTTCGGCAATGTCGTGCGATTCCTGCCGCCGTTGACGATCAGCGACGCACTACTTTTCGAGGGCCTCGACGTGGTGGCCGGACTGCTGGCCGAGCTGTAACTGGTCCCACGTATCACATCCGTCACCACGGGAGCCGACTCGCGTTGACTCACTGAAAAGCCCGCATAGCTGTTTCGTTGCCTCATGTGTGGATGCCCGCGTACGGCGTGTCGATTCGGGCTTAAGGGCATGGCTCGGTTGCAGAATCGGCAGTGGCGGATTTCACGCCGCCGACCCTTCCGGGAATATCGTTACCTTTGCTAACGTAGTACTGATTAGGTGCAGCGTCGCATCCCTTTGATTTCCCAATTCATTAGTTTCGAGGTTTTGCTATGTCGATTGATACCCAAGAAGTCCTGGAACGTCGCGTTCAAGAGCTGGCCGTCAACGACCCCGAGTTTGCGGCCGCGCGGCCGGATGAGGCCGTCAGCGCCGCCATCGAGGCGGCCGGGCAGCGACTCCCCGAGGTCGCCAACGCCGTGCTGCAGGGTTACTCCGACCGGCCGGCGCTCGCTCAGCGCGCCGTCGAACTGGTCAAAGACCCGCAGACCGGCCGCACGTCGACGCAGCTGCTCCCCTGGTTCGACAAAGTCACCTACGGCGAGCTGGCCGAGCGGGTCGACGCGCTGTCCCGCGCATTGATCGACGGAGTGGTCGCGGCCGGTGACCGGGTCACCGTGCTGGGCTTCACCAGCGTCGACTACACCACCATCGACATTGCGCTGGGTCGTGTCGGCGCCGTGTCGGTCCCGCTGCAGACCAGCGCCGCGATCGCGCAGTTGCAGCCCATCGTCATCGAGACCGAACCCACGGTCTTCGCCGCGAGCGTCGACTACCTCTCCGATGCGGTCGACGTGATCCTGAGCGGTGCCGAAGCGGGCCACACGCCCGCGCGGCTGGTGGTCTTCGACTACCGCACCGAGGTCGACGACCAGCGCGAGGCGCTGCAGGATGCCCACGAGCGGCTGGACGCAACAGGCATCTACATCGATACGCTGAACGAGCTGCGCGAGCATGGCGGTGCGCTGCCGGCGGCGCCCGCCGTCGAGTCCGCAGAAGCCGACCCGCTGGCCCTGCTGATCTACACCTCGGGCAGCACCGGCGCGCCCAAGGGCGCGATGTACCCGCAAAGCAACGTCGCCAAGATGTGGAACCGGTCCTCCAGAAACTGGTTCGCGCCGACTGCGGCGTCGATCACCCTCAACTTCATGCCGATGAGCCACGTCATGGGCCGCGGCACCCTCTACGGCACGCTCGGTAACGGCGGCACCGCCTACTTCGCCGCCAAGAGCGACCTCTCGACGCTGCTGGAGGACCTGCGCCTGGTGCGGCCGACCGAATTGAACTTGGTGCCACGCATCTGGGAGATGTTGTACAGCGAGTACCAGAGCGAGGTGGGCCGGCGGACATCCGAAGGCGCCGACCGCCAGGCCGTCGAGTCCCAGGTGCTGACCGAGCTGCGCCAGGAGATGCTGGGCGGGCGCTTCATCTTCGCGATGACCGGCTCGGCGCCGACCTCTCCGGAGTTGCGGACCTGGGTCGAGGCGCTGCTCGAGATGCATCTGGTGGACGGCTACGGCTCCACCGAGGCGGGCATGGTCTTGACCGACGGCCAGATTCAGCGTCCGCCGGTCATCGACTACAAGCTGGTCGACGTTCCAGATCTCGGCTACTTCGCCACCGACCGGCCCCATCCGCGGGGCGAGTTGCTGCTGCGGACCCAGAACATGTTCCCCGGCTACTACAACCGGCCCGAAACCACCGCGAGCGTGTTCAGCGAGGACGGCTACTACCGCACCGGCGACGTCGTCGCCGAGGTCGCTCCCGACCAGCTGGTCTACGTCGACCGACGCAACAACGTGCTGAAGCTCGCGCAAGGCGAGTTCGTCACGCTGGCCAAGCTGGAGGCGGAGTTCGGCAACAGCCC
>DASQRI010000649.1:0-7538 GCA_035642975.1 Mycobacterium sp. | reverse complement strand
CCGCTGGAGTACGTCATCCGCAAGCAGTCATACGACACCGCGCAGCTGTTCGGGCTGTCCGATCGCGGTGTCGTCGAAATCGGTAAAAGGGCCGACGTCAACGTGATCGACATGGATGCGATCACTCTGCATCGGCCCCGGATGGCCTATGACCTACCGGCCGGCGGCAACCGGCTCATGCAGGGCGCCTCCGGCTACAACGCCACGATCGTCAACGGCGTGGTGACCCGCCGCGACGGCGTCGACACCGGCGCGCGCCCGGGCCGGTTGGTGCGCGGCGCCCGCTGATCGCTAGCTGACCGCCTGGTCGATCAGCGTCTCGGCCGCCGCGCGAGCCTGCGCCCATGGCGAGCGGTCATCGAGCGACGTCGCCAATGCGGCCGCGCCTTCGCGCAGCACGCCGAGTTCGTTGCCCAGTCGTCGCGGGTCGGCCGCGCCTGCCTGTTTGGCCAGCTCAGTGAGTCGATCGATGAAGCTGCGCTTGCTTGCGCTAACGATTTCTTGAACGCCCGGCATAGCGCCCGCGGCCTCGACTGCCGCATTGTGGAACGGGCAACCGCGCAGCGGTCCGCCCTGCGCCGTGGGCGCTTCGAAAACGGCGAGCAAGCGCTCACGCGGCGTTTGATCGCCGGCGTCCGCCTCGGGAAGTGCGGAATCGGCGACACGTTGCTCGATGCTGCGCAGATACTCCTCTACGACCGCTGTCTTGCTCGGAAAATGTTGGTAGAGAGTACGTTTGGAGACCGATGATTCCGCGGCGAGTCGCTCGACACCGGTGGGGTTGATGCCCTCGCGATAGAACAACTCCGCCGCAGCGTCCAGGATGCGCTGGCGCGCGCCGCGGCCCCCCCGGCCCTTCACCTGCTGCTTGCTCATAGTTGCAGTATACCGACCGGTTTACACCGCTTTCGGGATCTCGGCGGCCCGCTCATCGATGATGTGCTCAGTTATTTGGCCGCACCGGCAAGGGCGGCGAGCCCGAGCTTCGCCCTCAGCCAGCCGCCGATCTCGGCGATCGCCTCGTCGACTTCGGGCACTCGGCCGGCACCCATGATGAAGGAATGCTGACCACCCTCGACGGCCCCCATCAGCACGTCGTTGCCGGCTGCCTGGACTCGACTGGCGAATTCCGCCGCCTCGCCGGCCAGCAGTTCGTCCGTGCCCCAGAAGACCGCGATCGGCGGGAGCCCGGATAGCTCGGCGCCGAGCAGGCTCACCCGCGGGTCCTTGTAGTCCGTCCCGGTTCCATCAAGCCACGCCGACCGGAAGAGCTCTAGCAGCGGTGGCGACAGGAGCTTGTCTCGATCCGCGTTGCTGATGATGGTCTCGTTCGAAAGCGTCAGGTCGACCCAGGGCGAAATCGACACGATCGCGCCCGGCACCGCGACACCCTCATCACGCAGCCCCAACGCGAGGCTGACGGCGAAGTTCCCACCGACCGAGTGACCAACGCTGGCAATGTTTTCCGGCCTATACCCCTGTTTCAGGAGCCAGTCATATGCACTGCGCACGTCATCGATCTGGGCGGGGAATTGGTGTTCCGGTGCGCGCCGGTAGTTAAGTACCAGGGATCGCACGCCGGCCGCGCGGGCGAGGTGTGCGGCGGCCTTGCGGTCGGAGTGCATCGACGCAACGACTGTGCCACCCAGGTGACTGTGCAGCAGCACGGCGTCGGGGTCACTGTCGGCTGGAATGCACCACAGCGCCTCCACTCCACCGGCGGTGACCTCCGCGTAGCTGACGCCCTCGGGTTCTTTGGTCGCCAGATGCATCGTCTCCACGATGTCGCGCTGTGTGGCCAAGTCGAGGCCGGGATTGGAGAACCGCGTGCGTAGCCCATCCAAGAAGTCCGCGAATTCTTTTGCCTGTGTGCTTGCCATGGTCAGCTCCCGAGGTCGAAGTTATAGAATAACGATCGTTACCATAACGAACGCTATCCTATAGTGAGGTGACGGTCAAGGAGGACCTATGAGATACCCGGCGGATCAGAAGGAACGCGCCCGTGACGCGCTCCTCCGTGCTGGCGCACGGTCACTGAAGACAAGTGGTTTCAACGGCATCGGGGTGGACGGACTGGCAGCTGCCGCGGGTGTGACGTCGGGTGCGTTCTATTCAAACTTTCCTAACAAAGAAGCAATGCTCGAGGCCGTCGTCGACGCGGGGGTGGGTGAGCCGTTCTTGTCTGATACCGATTCGGCGACGCGCGAGGAGCGGCGGGCGAGCCTGATCAGCCTTCTTCGGGACTACATCAGCGCGCACCACAGCCTGGATCCGGCCGACGGATGCGTGATGCCCGCCTTGAGCGCCGATGTATCCCGGGCCACAGCGCCCGTCAAAGACGCCTATCAGCGCAAGATGACCGCGTTGGTGGACCGGATTGCACAGCTACTCGACGGAGACGAGTCCGATCGGCGGCGACGGGCATGGAGCATTGTCGCCTTGATGGTGGGGTCGATCGTGATCTCGCGTGGTATGCCCGAACAGAGCGAAACTCGAACCGCGCCAATTGATGCCGCGCTCGGCACGGCATCGATGCTGATCGACATTGATCCCGAAGACGACTCGCATCCTGCGAGCGATTAAACAAGCTGACGGCAGCGCCGAAACCGAATCAGGTGCCGCAGAAAGTTCGGTAGTCGCCGAAATCTTCCGGCGCAGCCATCGCGTAGCGCTCAAGCCCCGAGCGTTCCTGGTAGGGAGCGGTCACGGCGTCGAGCAGGCGTTGGAGCGGATTCAGATCGCCGACGGTCGCCGCTTCCAACGCCTCCTCGACCAGATGGTTTCGCGGGATGTAAATCGGATTGACTCGGTCCATCAATGTGGCGTCTGGGCTCAGGGCTCGCCAGCGGGACGTCCAGTCGTCGATGCCGGCGAGGTTGATGAACTGCCCGCGGATGGGTTCGGTGTCGCCGCGGGCCGCGTGGCTGAGCTGGCGGAAGAACGAGGTGTAGTCGACGCGGCTCTCCTTGAGCAGCGCGAGCAATTCGTCGACCAACGGCGTGACGGTGTGCGCGTCGATGTCCGCGGACAGGCCGAGCTTGGCTCGCATTCCGGACGTCCAGGTCGCGTCGTACTGCGCGCGGAAGACACCGAACGAGTTCTCGGCGAGCGCAATGCCGTCTTCGACGTTGTCCGCGAGAAGCGGAAGAAGTGCCTCGGCGAACCGGGCGAGGTTCCACCCCGCGACGACGGGCTGATTGTCGTAGGCGTAGCGGCCCCAGTAGTCGATCGAACTGAACACCGTGTCGGGGTCGTAGGCCTCCATGTAGGCGCACGGGCCGTAGTCGATGGTTTCACCGGAGATCGTCATGTTGTCGGTGTTCATCACGCCGTGGATGAAGCCGATCAGCATCCATTGGGCCACCAGTGACGCTTGGGCAGCCGCCACCGACTCGAACAAGGCCAGGTAGGGGTTTGGCGCCGTCGCCGCGTCGGGATGGTGGCGGGCGATCGCGTGATCGGCCAGGCGGCGCAACAGTTCGAGGTTCGCGGTAGCGCTGGCGTATTGGAAGCTCCCGACTCGCAGGTGGCTGGCGGCGACGCGGGTCAGCACCGCACCGGGCAGCAGCGTCTCGCGCTGCACCGGACGTCCGGTTGCCACGACGGCCAGCGATCGCGTCGTCGGGACTCCCAGCGCGTGCATCGCCTCGCTGACGACGTATTCGCGCAGCATCGGTCCCACCGCCGCGAGGCCGTCACCGCCGCGGGCGAACGGCGTGGACCCCGAGCCCTTGAGGTGGATGTCGCGCAGGCGCCCGTCGGCGTCGGCAAGCTCGCCCAGCAGCAGCGCGCGCCCGTCGCCCAGCTGCGGTGCGTAGCCGCCGAATTGATGCCCCGCGTAGGCCTGCGCGACCGGCGCGGCATTGTCGGGAACCAGGTTGCCCACCAAGAAACGCAGCCCGTCCAGGCCGCGCAGCCAGGCGGCGTCGAGGCCGAGCTCACCGGCCAGCGGTTCGTTGAGTGTCAGCAGCTCCAGGTCGGGGAAGGTCTCGGCCTGCCAGCGGACACCCAGCTCCGGGAGGTCGCGAACGAAACGGCTTTGCAGAGCGACGGTGGTATCGGGTGCAACGCTCACGTCATCCACCCTACGGACGGTGACTAACATCGAACTGCCGTCCCGATAGGAGCCGTTACCGGAATGCTGGAGCCGCGCGAGGTAGACAACCTCTTTCCCGCCGATCTGCCCGAACCGGGTCATTGGGAAGAGCGGTACCCACCTCGTCAACTGCCCGCCGACGCTGAGGTGACTCGCCTCGCCCCGTCGCCGACCGGTTTCATTCACCTCGGCGGCATCTACGCCGCGATGATCGACCGTTCCGTCGCGCATCAGAGCGGTGGGCTCTACTTCGTGCGCGTGGAGGACACCGACCAATCACGGGAAGTGGCCGGCGCCTATGCGCAGTTCGAGCGTGCGTTCACCTACTTTCGGGTCCCTCCCGACGAGGGTGAGGGCAGCGGCGACTACGGGCCCTACCGCCAGTCGCAGCGGGCAACGATCTACCTCACCTACGTGCGAGAGATGTTGCGGGCGGGCAAGGCCTACCTTTGCTTCGCCACCTCCGAAGAGCTGGCCGACATCCGCACCCGTCAGCAGCAGCTCAAGCGTCCGACCGGTTACTACGGGGAGTGGGCCATCTGGCGCGACGCCGACGACGCGGCCGTGCGGGAGCAACTGGAAAAAGGAGCGCCGTACGCGGTGCGGTTCCGCTCACCGGGCCGCACCGGGGGTAGGACCACGTTCACCGACGCCATCCGCGGTGAGCTGTCCATGGAGGCCAACTACAACGACGTGGTCATCCTCAAATCATCGGCGGCCGCTCAGCTGCCGACGTACCATTTCGCCCACGCCGTCGACGATCACCTGATGCGCTCCAATCTGGTCATCCGCGGCGAGGAGTGGCTCTCGTCGACGTCGCTGCATCTCCAGCTTTTCGAGGCGCTGCAATTTCAGCCGCCCACCTACGCCCACATCGCCCTGCTGATGAAGCAGATCCCGGGCGGCAAACGCAAACTGTCCAAACGGAAAGACCCCGAAGCCGACGTCGACTTCTACATCAAATCCGGCTATCCCGCCGACGCGGTGCTGTATTACCTGCGCGGTCTGGCCAACGGACGGCTCGCCGAGATTCCGCTGCCCGAAGCGCTGGCCGCGCCGATCTCGCTCGCCGAGTGCGGCGGCGCCGGGCCACTAGTCGACCTGGTGAAGCTCGAAGACATCAGCGCAGATTACATCGCGACGTTGAGTGGGCCGGAAATCTATGCGGCCGTGACGGCGTGGGCAGCCGAATACGATCCCGAGCTGCATCGGGTGATCGAATCTCATCCGGAGCTGACACTGGCGGCGCTCGCCGTCGAGCGCGACGGCGTCGCCAACCCGCGCAAAGACCTCCGCAAATGGTCGGATTTTCGTGCGGCGTATGGCTTCTTCTTCGGCGAGCTGTTCACGCCGGCCGCTTCGGACGACTCGCAACTGGGGCTACCGACCGATCTGGTCCGGTCGTTTGCGGGCGCGTTCGTCGCGGATTATCGCGACCTCGACGACCCGGTGCAGTGGTTCCAGCAAGTGCGCGACCTGGCCGAGAAGTTCGGCTTCGCAAGCAACGCCAAGGAGTACAAGCAGAGCCCGGATGCTTACCCCGGTTCGATTCGGGAAGCGTCTCAGCTGATCAGGGTGGCGTTGACGGGGTCGACCAAGAGTCCCGACCTGTTCCAGGTGGCGCGGACGCTCGGCCGCGACGAGGTCATTCGGCGGATCAGCTCGCTGACCGGCTAGCCACCCGGGTTTGGTGAGGCGGCGCCGTGCTGGATCAGGTCACGAACCCGGTCCACCATCGACGCGAACGGTCCGACGGCAAAATTCAGCATCGCCGATTCCACGCCGGCGTGCGGACGGGTCGGCGCGATGGCCTCAGCCGCGCGTACCGCTACTGTCAGCCGCTTGAGCTCGTCGGCGTCGAGTTCCTTTTGCAGCTTAGGGAATTCGTACGTCTCCTCATGTAGGGCGTGGTCCAGGACCGCATCCCGCAGCTTGGTGAGCTCATCGATGAACTGCTGTGAGGTGATATCGATCTTCTCGATTTTCGACAACAACTCCTTCGCCTCGTGCTCCTCTTCGAGCCGGGCATCGACGATTGAATCGATGCCATCCACCTCGCGGCGCACCCGAGGGTGTACCACCATCTCCTCGGCTGTCTCGTGCACGGCCAGCAATTGGCGCAGGTGCACAAACGGCTCCTCCCGGGCCTGCGGGTCCGTGGCGAGCAGCACTTGGTCGAACATGTCCTCGATCAGGTTGTGCTGTGCTTTCAGGAATGCGATCACTTCATCCGGCGATTGGATGATCATCTCGGACATGACACATACCTCCGATGTTCGAGAAGTTGACGAACGGGCGCGGTTGGCTGAGCCCGTTTCGAATCGGCATACCCCGCGACGGGACGCGACTAAACGCCGCGGTGCCGGGCGCTAGTCTGCATTCGGCACCAAGGCAAGGAGGCGTGGCATTGGTTTCTGCGGACCGCGACGTCACTGACATCGACTTCGACGACCTGACGTCGCCCAAGCTGACCGACGTCCAACGTCAGATCTTGGAGTTCACCGAGGCCAGACCCGTCGAGTTCGGCGTCGACCGGATGCTCGCCGAGGCGGCTGAACAGGCCGGCTTCGACGACCTCGACGACACCGACGGCTTCAGCGACCGCCTGGCCGCGCACGTCGGCGCGATCGACGCCGACCGAGGACTGACCCAGCTCACCCGATCCTCGCTGCGGCAACGAGTGGTTCGCCTGCTGCGCAACCGGCTCTCGCTGACCGACCTCATCAAGCGGTATCCCGAAATCGAGTCGATCGAAATCGAGAAACCGTTCATCGTCGTCGGAATGCCACGATCGGGGACCACGCATCTGGTCAACCTGATCGCCGCCGATCCGCGTCGGCGGGCGCTGCCGTACTGGGAGAGCCAGGATCCCATCCCGGCGGTCGGCGAGGGCCCGGACACCTTCGGTGTCGACCCCCGTTATGCGCGAGCGAAATCCGAGCACGACGCACTCATGGCCAGCGCCCCCGTGGTGGCCGCCATGCACGATCGGTTTCCGGAGGCGATCGAAGAGGAAGTCGAACTGCTCGACCTGGATCTGGCCGCATACGTCCTGGAATGGCATGCGCGCGTCCCGGATTGGCGAGATTACTATCTGAGCCTCGACCAGCACCGGCACTACGCGTACATGAAGAAGGGCTTGCAGGCGTTGACCTTCCTGCGCGGACCGCGGACCTGGGTGCTGAAAAGTCCGCAGCACTGTGAACAACTTGGACCACTGATCGCGACCTTCCCCGACGCGACAGTGGCCTTCACCCACCGCGATCCGGTCGCGGTGATCCAGTCAGCGATCACGATGATGGCGTACTCGGATCGGTTGCGGCGTAACAGCATTGACCCCCAGTGGCTGTTGGACTATTGGAGCGACCGCGTGCACCGACTGCTCAGCGCCTGCGTACGTGACCGCGACCTGGTGGCGTCCGAACGCAGCATCGACATCAAC
>DASQRI010000648.1:0-7348 GCA_035642975.1 Mycobacterium sp. | reverse complement strand
CGATCAAAACCTTGAGACGTTCCTCGAGTCCGTGGAACTCCTCGCAGGGCGGGCATTCCTCGAGATGCTTGCGCAGCTTCTCGCGGTCCTCGGCGTCGCATTCGCCGTCGATAAAGTTCCATACTTTCGCGATCAGTTCGGCGCACTCGGCCTTGATGCGTGGGTCGGCACCCGCCACGGGGTCACCCGGCGAAAAGTCGGTCACGACGACACCTCCTCGGGTGCCTGGCCACCACGGATGAAACCGCGCTCCTTGGCCACATCGGTCAACAGCTCCCGGAGCTGACGTCGGCCGCGATGCAGCCGTGACATCACCGTCCCGATCGGCGTGTTCATGATCTCGGCGATCTCCTTGTACGGAAAACCTTCGACGTCGGCGTAGTACACCGCCATCCGAAACTCTTCGGGCAGTGCCTGCAGCGCCTCTTTGATTTCGGTGTCAGGCAGCGCCTCGAGCGCCTCGACCTCAGCGGAGCGCAAGCCCGTCGACGAGTGTTCAGCGGTGGCGGCCAATTGCCAGTCGGTGATCTCATCGGTCGGATACTGCGCCGGCTGGCGCTGCTTCTTGCGGTAGCTATTGATGTAGGTGTTGGTCAGGATGCGGTACAGCCACGCCTTGAGGTTGGTGCCCTCTTTGAAGGAGCGGAACCCCGCGTAGGCCTTCACCATGGTTTCCTGCAGCAAGTCCTCGGCGTCGGCCGGGTTGCGGGTCATCCGCAAGGCGCCGCCGTACAGCTGGTCCAACAGCGGGATCGCGTCGCGCTCGAAGCGCGCCGTCAGTTCCGCATCGGTCTCGTCGGCGCGGCTGCGCCTCGAGGCCGTAGAGACGTCGGCGCGGTCAACAGCCTCCGCGATCTCCGACTCGGTCGCGCCATCGATGTCGGCCATGGTGGGTGACACAGTCCCTTCTGTCGCGATGCCCGTGAAAAGGTCCATCAAAACCGGACCCGCCAGGCACCCGGCCAACTGCTCTTCGCCGATAAGGCTCATCGCCGTTGACACCCGACTCCCCCTTCCCCAATCTAGAGGCTGCGACCGACATGTGTGCGCCGTGTGTTGTATGCCATTCACGACACCGACCAGACAGCAGTCTCAACAGCGAGAATCGCCGCGCTATTTCCGGGCCGCCCACGGGCCCGCGGCTACGCAATTCGGGCCACCGATTCGAGCCGGCTCGCAGCGGCGTTACTGTGACGCTCATGTCATTGAACGGCAAGACCATGTTTATCTCGGGCGCCAGCCGCGGAATCGGCCTGGCCATCGCCAAACGTGCTGCACAGGACGGCGCCAACATCGCGCTGATCGCCAAGACCGCGGAGCCGCATCCCAAGCTGCCGGGCACAGTGTTCACTGCCGCCAAAGAGCTCGAAGACGCCGGCGGCCAGGCGCTGCCGATCGTGGGCGACGTCCGCGACCCGGATTCGGTCGAGTCCGCGGTGGCCAAGGCCGTTGAGCAGTTCGGCGGGATCGACATCTGCGTCAACAACGCGTCGGCGATCAACCTGGGGTCCATCGCCGAGGTGCCGATGAAACGGTTCGACCTGATGAACGGCATCCAGGTGCGCGGTACCTATGCAGTGTCACAAGCCTGTATCCCGCATCTGAAGGGCCGGGAGAATCCGCACATCCTCACGTTGTCCCCACCCGTGCTGCTCGAAAAAGAGTGGTTGAAGCCGACCGCGTACATGATGGCCAAGTTCGGCATGACGCTGTGCGCGCTGGGCATGGCAGAAGAGCTGCGCGAGGAGGGCATCGCGTCAAACACGCTGTGGCCGCGCACGCTGGTGGCCACCGCTGCGGTGCAGAACCTGCTCGGCGGCGACGAGGCGATGGGTCGCGCGCGCAAGCCCGAGGTCTACTCCGACGCGGCCTACGTCGTCCTCAACAAGCCGTCTAAGGAGTACACCGGCAACACACTGCTCTGCGAGGACGTGTTGGTGGAATCCGGCGTCTCGGACCTGTCGGTGTATGACTGCGTGCCGGGTGGGAAGTTGGGCGTCGACTTCTGGGTGGACGGCGTCAACCCGCCGGGATACTCCGGCAGCTAGAGGTGGCGGGCGCGGCGACTCCGGCGCTTGCGGCGTTGGTGGACGCAGGCGTGCCGCATGAGGTGGCGAAGTTCGGCCACGACCCGGGAGAACGCTCATTCGGCGGCGAAGCCGTGCGGGCACTGACTACCGACGGCGGCGTGGCGCCGGAGCAGATCTATAAGACGCTGATCATCGCGGTGCCCGACGGCTTGGCCGTTGCAATCCTGCCGGCGCCGGCCCGGCTGTCGTTGAAGGCGGCCGCCGCAGCATTGGCCGTCGGCAAAGCCACGATGGCCGACCCGCGGGCCGCGGAACGGGCAACAGGTTATGTGGTCGGCGCTGTTTCGCCGTTCGGGCAGCGCACCCGGTTGCCGACCGTCGTCGACTCCGACGCGCTGGCCTGGGAGCGGGTGTACTGCAGCGCGGGCCGACGCGGCTGGGATGTCGCGGTTGCACCCGGTGACCTGATCCGACTGACGGATGCGATAACTGCCGCGATTCAGGCCTGAACGAGTTATCCACAGCTTCCAGGCGGCAGCCGGCTGTTCGTCATACCGCCGTGGCATAGTAGAACATATGTTCGATCAGATGTCGGGTATGACTTCTTCGCCAGAGGTGATTGCCCGGTTCGACGAGCTGTTTGAGCGGCGTCATCCCTCGACCACCCCGGAATCGGCGGCCCTGGTGGGCCGGATCTGTGCGTCGTGGCGCGCGCAGAATCGTGCGGCCGCCGCGTCGTTGGCCGCGATCGGTGAGTTGTTCGGTTATCGGCTGGCGCGCTGTTCTGACACCGAGGAGTGGGCCATCGACACCGAGGAGGCGGTGAGCGCCGAGGTGGCGGCGGCCTTACGCATAAGTCAGGGACTGGCGGGCAGTCAGCTGCGTTACGCCCGGGCGATGCGCGAGCGGCTGCCCAAGGTCGCGGAAGTCTTCAAAGCCGGCGACATCGACCAGCGGACATTCGCCACCATCGTCTATCGCACCGATCTGATCACCGACCGCGAGGTGCTATCGGTCGTCGATGGACAGCTTGCCCTCACGGTGCCGCGCTGCGCCTCGTTGGCCCGAGGCCGGCTGGTCGCCCAGATCGACAAGATCGTCGCGAAGGCTGACGCCGACGCGGTGCGCCGGCGCAAGGAACGCCGTGCCGATCGGGAGATCTGGTTCGCCGATTGCGAAGGCGGCATCTCAGAGATCCACGGCAGTCTGCTCAGCCCAGACGCGCACGCGTTGCAGAAGCGGTTGAATGCGTTGTCGGCCACGGTGTGTGAGCACGATCCCCGCAGCCGTGAGCAGCGCAGCGCTGACGCCTTGGGTGCGCTGGCTGCTGGTGCTGATCGGCTGGGCTGTCGCTGTGAGAGATCCGATTGTGCGGCCGGAAAGCGGCCCGCCGCATCGCCGGTGGTCATCCATGTGATCGCCGAGCAGGCCACGGTAGACGGTCGTGGCTGCACAGCGGCCTACGAGCTGGGCGGCGACGGCCTCATCGGACCCGAGCTTGTCGCCGAATTGGCCGCCTCGGCCAAGCTGGTGCCGCTGGTTCACCCCTGCGACGCTCCGGCCGAGGCCGGATATGTGCCGTCGAAGGCGCTGGCCGATTTTGTGCGCTGCCGGGACTTGACCTGCCGCTGGCCCGGCTGTGACAAGCCGGCGGGCGACTGCGACCTCGACCACACCATTCCCTACGCCGATGGTGGGCCCACCCATGCCTCGAATCTCAAGTGTTACTGCCGTACTCACCATTTGGTGAAGACCTTCTGGGGATGGCGTGACCAGCAATTGCCGGACGGGACAGTGATTCTCACGTCTCCTTCGGGACAGACCAATGTCACCACACCGGGCAGCGCGCTGCTGTTCCCCAGCTTGTGCCTCCCCACCGGCGACCTGCTCGTGTGGAAAGCCGGCCCGGCTGGCGACTATTGCGGTGACCGCACCGCCATGATGCCCACACGGCGCCGCACCCGCGCCCAGGACCGCGCCAATCGCATCGCCGTCGAACGCCGACAAAATCGTCTCGCTCGCACTACCCGCCGCACCGACTCGATGAGCCACTTCGGGCCCGCCCCACCCGAGATCGACGACGACCCACCACCGTTCTAGGCGTAATGCCCGTACCGGCCCTTCCCGACACCGCCCACACTCGGCATGTCGGTCAGACGAATGCGCTGAGCCCGGTGAGCGAGCGCCCGACGATCAGTGTGTTCATCTCGCGGGTGCCTTCGTAAGAGTAGATCGCTTCGGCGTCGGCGACGAAGCGACCTACGTTGTGCTCCAACAGGATTCCGTTGCCGCCCAGCAGTTCTCGGGCCCAGCCCACGGTCTCTCGCATACGCGTCGTGCAGAAGACCTTCGCCAGCGAGGAATGCCGGTCCTCGGCCAGACCTTCGTCCTGCAGTTGCGACAGCCGCACGCACAGGCCGTAGGCGGACGTGACGTTGCCCAGCATCCGCACCAGCAAGTCCTGCACCAGTTGGAAACCGCCGATCGGCCGGCCGAATTGCTCCCGCGTCCGCGCATAGCCGAGGGCGTTTTCGTAGGCGCCCATCGCGCACCCGACTGCCATCCACGCCACCCCTGCGCGAGTCATCCGCAGCACCGCCGCGGTGTCCTTGAACGAGTTGGCCTGCTGAAGCCGGTCACACTCGTCGACGCGCACGTTGTCCAGCGTGATCAAGCCGTTCTGCACGATGCGCAGCGCGATCTTGTGCATCTGCTTGTCGACGGTGAATCCGGGCGAAGAGTTCTGCACCACAAAACCTTTCACCTGCCCGTCGGCGACGTCCTTGGCCCAGATCACCGTCAGGTCGCCGAAGGGTGCGTTGCCGATCCACTTCTTCTGCCCGTCGAGGATCCAGGTGTCGCCCTCGCGCCGCGCGGTGGTCTGCAGACCGGCCGAGGCCCCCGAACCTACTTCCGGTTCGGTTAGCCCGAACGAGCCGATCTTGTCGTAGCGCGCCATTGCGGGCAGATACCGTTCGCGCTGTTCGTCGGAGCCGCATAGGTAGATCGATCCCATGGTCAATCCGGCATGCACCCCGTTGAAGGTGGCGATCGAGCAGTCGGTGCGTGCGAGCTCCATGGCGATCATGCCGTCGAGCAGAAACCGACGTCCGGCGCAGCCATAGCCGCGGTATGGCAGGCCGGCGGTGCCCAGATCGCGCAGGCCGGGCACGATCTCGAAGGGGAAGGTCGCACGTGACCAATGCTCGAGCAGGACCGGCGCGACCTCGGTGGTCATGAACTTGCGCACCGCGTGCAGAGTCACCCGCTCGTCGTCGGTCAACAGCCGCTCATAAGCGTAGAAGTCCGAGGTGTCGATGTCGTTGTGGCTCATGGCCGCTCCCCCGGGTCGTGGAGGAACGTTTCGATGACGGGTGCAAGCTCACGCGCGTTGTGCACGAGGTCGATGTGGCCGCCGCCATGTTGGTGCAGTCGCGAATGCGGCAGCAAGGCGTTCATGATGTGCGCGTTGGCCATCGGGATGATCGGATCGTCGGTGCCGGCCACGATCAGGGTCTGCTGGCGCACCGCAGGCAGCGCGAACAGGCTGCTCCACACCGAACCCGCGAGCAGCTGATGCAGGTAGCCCATCTTCGATCCGGCGTGCAACTGCTGCAAAAACAGGCGCGCGACGTCCTCACCGTGAGCGCGAACGGTGCCACCGTATAGTTCGCCGGCGATGGTTGCCGCATAGTCTGGATCCGAGAACCTACGCGGTGTAACCATTTTCGCCAGTACACGTGGATGGGCGGGCACCATCAGCGCGCCGGTGCCCGTCGAGACTAGAACCAGGCGTCGGCATCGGCGCGGGTTCTGGAAGGCGAACTGTTGCGCAAGCGCCCCACCCCAGGACAGGCCGAGCACGTCGACCACACCGATCCCCAGCTCGGACAGCACCCGGCCCAGTACCCAGGCAAGATAGGGAAACCCGTAGGGCAGAACGGATGTGGGTGACCCGCCGGCCCCGGGAACGTCGAATCTGACCACCGTGCAATTCGGGTCCAGTTGTTCCAGCAGGGGATCGAGCACCTCCAGGCTGGCCCCAATGCCGTTGCACAGCACCAATGGCACGCCGGTCCCCCACCGGACATTCACCCGGATCCGCTGGCCGCCAGTGGCGATGTAGCACTCCTCGCCGAACAGGCTCACCGGTACCGCACGAAGGCGTCGCGCGCGCACGCTTGATGCACGCGTGTCGGCAGGTCGCGACTTGCGCGCGGTCATCCGAGCAGCCTGCGCATGATCTTCAAAGTTCTGTCGGTATACGGCGGATAGAGCAGTTTGAGATCGGGCTTCGTCGTTTTGGCAAGAACGGCCTTGCGATGACTCATCGTCTGGAATCCCCACTCACCGTGATAAGAGCCCATTCCGCTGGGGCCCACGCCGCCGAACGGCAGCTGCGGCGCCAACAGGTGCATCGCCACGTGGTTGACGACCGCGCCGCCGGCCGGAACGGAATCGATAATCCTGCGGCTGGTTGTCTTCGAGCCCGAGAAGACATAGAGCGCAAGCGGCTTGGGCCGAGCGTTCGCGAACTCGATGGCCTGCTGCACTGAATCGACCGCGATCACCGGAAGGATCGGGCCGAAGATCTCGTCGGTCATCGCCGGCTCGTCGGGGTCGGGGTCGACGAGGACCGTCGGCTCGATCGTCAGCGAATCCCGATCGCTGCGTCCGCCGACGGCAACCGTGCCCTTGGTGGCGTCGAGATAACCGACGAGCCGGTCGAATTGGCGCTCGTTGACGATGCGCATACCCGTGTCCGTGCCGCTGCGGAAGCTGGTCACCGTGTCGACGATGTGTCCAACTAGCTTGTCCTGGACGGTTTTCTCGACCAGCACGTAGTCCGGTGCGACACACGTCTGCCCGGAGTTCAGCAGCCTCCCCCAGGCAATCCGCCGTGCCGCCACCTCAAGGTCGGCGTCGGATGCGACGATGACGGGGCTCTTACCGCCGAGTTCCAAGGTGACCGGGGTGAGCGTGGCCGCCGCCCCGGCCATCACCTTGCTGCCGATTCCGGTGCCGCCGGTGAACAGGACGTGGTCAAAGCCCAGCGACAGCAGCTGCTGCGTTGTCTCCGCGGCGCCCTCGACCACCGCCGCCGCGTCCGCGTCGAGGTACTGCGGGATCAGCCGGGCCAGCAGCGCCGACGTGGCAGGAGTGAGTTCGGACGGCTTGACGACCGCGCAGTTGCCCGCCGCGAGGGCGGCCACCAGCGGGCCGAGCGCGAGGTAGACCGGGTAGTTCCACGGCGCGATGATCAGGACGACGCCGAGCGGTTCATACTGCACCCAGGCCGATCCGGGGAGCTGGTTCAT
>DASQRI010000647.1:0-6329 GCA_035642975.1 Mycobacterium sp. | reverse complement strand
GCTGGCTCATGGTCGCCACACCAACGCCGGTGCGCTCTGCGAGGGTGCTGACGTCGTGGACGTCTTGGGCAGCAAGCCATAGCACGTGGAGCCGTGTCGAGTTGCTCAGGAGCGTGAATGTGGCGGCGGCCGAGGCTAGTTGCGGCCGGGTGGGTTCGGCGCGCGGAAGCGCGTCCGCGGTTCCGGGTGGCCGTATTTTTCGTTTTGCCATGGCGGCATCCATTCTTACGTACTGGTAGGGATACTATTCGCCTCAACAAACATTTTAATACTTGCGAATATGACGAACCGTTGTCATGATGGGGGATGCCCGCAAGGGTGGCTCACCGAACTCCTACTCATCCAGATCGCGAGGCAGCCATGACTTCCCTATTCACCGAGGCGCCCGCCGCGGTCGCCACCCCCCAAGTGCATTCGCCCAACCCTCTGCGATCACTCGTGGCCGGCCTTGGCCTGGTGGTCGCGCTACTTAGCGCCGTGGGAGCAGCAGCCCCGAACGCGCATGCCGACGCGGACGACAGCGGCCAGTTCCCGGGCGCGCTCTCTTCCAGGGGCATCACCTTCGGATCCAGGCAGGCTGCGATCGTTGCCGGTCATGAGGTCTGCGATGAACTTGATCGCGGTATGCAGGCGAGTGACGTCGCAAACGAAGTGATGACGCAGTCTAGTTTGGACGGCTATCACGCCGGGTTTTTCGTCGGCGTCAGCATTGCCGCCTTCTGCCCACGCCATAGCCAGTAGAACCAATGGGGGCGGCGGTCAGTGCCGTTGCGGATCGTCTGGACGCGGCAACCCAAGCTGCTGCGGACGGCTTCGAAAAGATGATGCGGCAGAGCGCCCTGACCTGCTCAAACTCTGTGGAGCTAAGGGGATTCGAACCCCTGACCTACTCGATGCGAACGAGTCGATCTCGGCGTTTGCAGCATAAAGGTGTGTTGGCTAATCGGAAAAACAGCGCGGCGGGGCCATATGAGCTGGCACAGCCACTCTCAACAATTTTTTAACCCTGACAGGGGCTCTTGCGGGCTATGGTCGGTCGCTATGACAACCAACTGCGACGGGTTGTTGACCTCGAAGTGCTGAGTTAGACCGTTCGTGGCGTAGCCCTCCTGTAACTCTTTGCAAATCAAGTGGCCGAGTTCGATTACTTCTTGTGGGCCGCCTTTGAAGGCGATTCCCTGCGCGGCCACGGCCTTCAGGTACGCGTCATCGTTTGAGTCCGCATGGCCTGCTGGGGCACCAGCCAACACTAGAGCGCAGGTGAGCGCGGTCACGGCTGCAATGGCCTTCACGGACGATCCCAGGTGCCAAGATCGCCGCCATTGTTGTTGTCGACCATTATCACAATGGCCGGCGGGCGGTGAGCCCCGGCCCCCGGCACTCCGGAGGGAGGGGAGAACCGGGGCCGGCCGCTTGCGACACGGTCACGGATGTGTACCTATTTGCGACTCAGTAGCAACGGTGGCCACATAGACCACTATCGTCACACCCAGCTGTCCGCCCAGGAACTAGCGACGGTCGAATGCCGTGGTAGGTGCCGCCGGCACGGGTCCGCCGGTGTGATGGTCCTCACAGTGTGGACCTCCATTCTATGGTTAGGCTTACCTTACAAAGGGAGGTACCCGTGACGACTCTGACCGACGACCCGCTGATCGCGGCGATGGCCATTGACCGCATGCTGCCGTTGCACGAGTCCAGCCAGCGGCTTCGCGAACTGTATCGGCAATGCCCGCCGGCGCCGATGGCCGCGTTCGCCCGAGGCGAGGGCATGACCCTAGCCGACGTGCACGAGACCCTGACGAAGGAAACGCCATGGGCGACGACATGAAGGAACGACACACCCTAGCCCCCCGCTGTGACGGGGAATGTGGCCGTCAGCTCGACGACCCCGGCCAGGAGCACTGGCTAGTGCTCACGGGCGTCTACGGGCAGCCGCTGTACTTCCTCTGTGGCGACTGCGAGACGGCGCGCGCCGAATGGATCGACAAAGCCCTAAAGCGGGAGGACTTCGGCATGGTGCGGCTCGAAACGCACCACCCGCATGAAGTGCTGGGCATGCTCAGCGGATGGCTGCCTCGACTATGAACGCCAACCTCGACGCGAACGCGATAACGTCGGCCAACTTGCTGGACAGCTCACCGGCGCGGGTCACCCTTGGGCGCCGGAAAGCATAGATGCCGCGTAGCCGGCGTCGGCGTGAGCGGCGTGCAGATCGCTGCGGCATCGGCGCAGTGCGCTCACCGCGGTGGATGGTGTGGTTAGGGTCATGGGTTGGGCTCCTGGCCGTCACCGGAGCTGAGGAAACTGAGTTGTTCGCCGTCGTTGCGAGCAGCACCGCGACGGTCAGCTATCTGTTCGTGAGTTAACAAGCCACCTCGGTGCGGGCTTTGCGGAAAGCGGACGGGCTTCACGATTCACACCGTCACCGCGCCGAGGTAGTCCTGGGGGCCAGGGGGAGTTCACCCATTACTCCCACCAGGGCCTGGCCCCCAGGACCCCCCAATGGTGCCCGGGGCGTTGGGCTTCCACTCCTTCACCAACGCCCTGGGCACCTAAGAAGAAGGCAGGTGACCAATGGCTTCCGATGACGACTCGACTATCTGGGTTGAACATTTCTCCCCGGGCTCGACGAGGCGAGCGTTGAACCAAATATCTGTTCCGCGCTATAGTCCCGCCTATGCCGGCAGACCGTGAACGTATCTTCGCTGCTGTAGCCGAGGAACGCCGCCAGATCGCATCGGTGATCGAAGGCCTTGATGACGACCAGCTGGCGACACCAAGCCTTTGCGCCGGGTGGGATGTCAAAACAGTGGCCGCACACCTCATCAGCGTCTTTGCCGACAGCTTCTGGGTTTTCATGAGGACAGCGGTACACCGCCGCAGCATGGCGCGTGCGATCGACGAACTGGCGCACCGCCGCGCGGAGCTACCGGCAACAGAGATCGTTGCCACCCTGCGGGAACGCGCCGATCACCGCCTGAGTCCTCCATTGTTCGGACCCGTCGACCCTCTCGCAGATATTTTGGTCCACAGCGGCGACGTCCGAATTCCTCTCAGGCTGCCATTCAATCCCGACCCCGAGCTAGCCGCACTAGCTATGGACTTCCTCACCGGCCCTTGGCCGTTCGGTTTTGTGCCGCTGGGTCTACTGCGGGGCATCTCCCTGCACGGCAGCGACGTTGACCGGTCATGGGGTAGCGGAAAAGAAATCCGCGGCTGTGTGGCCGCGTTAATGATGTCCGTCAGCGGTCGGGATGTGATGCTTGATGCCCTCGACGGCCCCGGACTGCCTTTACTGCGTCATCGACTCGGGTCGCACGCTGACGCAGATCCGAACTGACCCACTACCGACGGGCCGCTCGGTACTACAGGAGGCCTACGCAACGCCGCCATGCCCGTGGCAAGTGTCATCGTCCGTCGGGTCTTCGCTGAACGTAAAGCAGCCATCCGCGCATTGAGCGGTGGCACCAGATGGTGGTGTGGGCGTGCCAGGAGCCGCAGTTCGGAGTCGATGGTGTCGAGGTCGCGCATGCGCGGAGCGTAGATCCCCTGCCGCGGCTGAGGACTGCCGTCGGCCCCTATACCAAAGGCGAAGTGTGGCCGCTGGCCCAAGGGCGCGACCAGTGCCAGATTACTGGAACTGGTCACTGAGCACGCTCAGAACTCAAGCTTGTACACCCAGTTCATTTCCCATCCCTCCCCATACCTCTGCTCGGGAGGTGCGTGCCGTGCTGGACCTCCCGGCGGCTTAGCCACCGCCGACCAGCTCTTGTAGTCAACAATGATCGTGTCGTCATAATAAACTGATATCGATGTGTGGTTACGTGCGCAGTATTTAAGGATCTCCACCCAACTATCCAGGTTGTCATACTCGGTCCACGTAACCGGAGGGGTAACGGTCCCGTATAGCGTCGCGAAAGCAGAAGCGTGGATGGGCCGGTGAAAAAAGCCCAGAATCCCGTCAAAAGTGGTTGTTTCCCCGGCATCAAGGCCGAGTTTGAATGAAAACGTTACGCCATCGTCGTTGAGGTACTGGGGTATTCCGCTCAACCATTGCTGCATCTTTACTCCAGTTCTGATTATGTAGTCCGAGTGTGATCAGGGGCCAAATAAAAAAGATATGCCCTGAGACTTCCGCTGTGGTCAGATTGGACCAGCGAACATGACCGGCTACGTGGGCCCCATGACGGTGTGACCAAGACGTCCCAGCCGATTAGGTACCGCCGACAGCCGGACCGAGCCCGATAATCGCCGCGATTCGACCCGCCCGCGAGGAGAGTAGGGGCGGGCCGATACCTATTCAGACGCGGGCTACGCCCCCCGGTTCCGTCGCGTTCGTCGGCAGCGGGCTGAGGCTTGGCGGCGCCGGTTGGGGTTGTGGGGGTCTCCCGGCGTCGCCATCCCCCAACCCCCTTCGGGTGCGCGGGTGAACGTCGCAAAACTCGAGTAGTCAACTACGCGTGTCAGTTGCGCGTCTTACCGCTGACCATTGAACGGTAACCAGCGGCCCCCGAATTCGATGGACCGTTCAAAATCCAAGACCGAATTATCGAATCGAAGGAGTAGCGATATGTCCGACCCTCCTGGGATGCTTGTGGCTGCGATCGGAACAGTCGCCGGCATCGAGTTCACCCTGTCCAACGAGACCGACCAAGATATTACTGTGAGCCTGTTCGTGACGCCTGCGACGGCGGAGTGCGTCAACGTGTTTGCGCCCCAACTTAAGGTCGCGCCTACTTCATGGACCGACAGCCCATATAGCCTGCAGTACCTCTATGAGGTGCCGCCAGGCGTGTACTCCGCGTTTGTCGAACCGATCACCGGACCTCCCTACAAGGTGGGGACCAACCTTGTCGTTACCGCTGGGAGCAGCGTAGGCGGGGTGCCCCGCGCGACCGATCACAACCTTTCGAATATTCCCGAACGCATTCTCTGGTAGCGCGCCTCGGTGGGGTCACCGGCTGGGCGCGGCTCACCTTCCAGGTTTTGACAACCCGAAGCGCTATTGCACGTGTATTGCACGACCAAAGGTTCGTAAGCCTAGATACTGCCTTTAACCTGCATAAACTGTGGTGCGCGGTACTGGGATTGAACCAGTCATCCATATTGCGGGATTGCTCGTCGGAAATCCTAAGTAGACTGAAGTTGCTTCACGAGATTCGCCATCAAGCCCCGGCTCGGCGCACACCAACCCCATTGCTCATGGGTGGTCCGGGTGACGAAGCGGCTGGCAACTGGTGCCGGGCAAGAGCGCCTCGATTGCGGAGGCCCAACCTTTCGGGAGTACTGAAATGCCTCGGAAATGTTGGTGCGGTACGGCTCTGGTTGCCGAAGGAGCTGCAGCCGAAGAAGAAGCCCTAGCCACCATCACCAGAGATTCTTGGCACGGACCCGATGACCTCGCCTGAGGAATCCGGATACTGGCCCGCCACGTGGATGCAGGGTGACGAGCCGTACCGCCACTACTGGCGGGTCCTCTACCCCGGCTACGCCGACCCCAAATCCAAGTCGCACTGGTACGCGAAGTGGAAGACCAGTGAAATGTGTATGGGGCTATTCGGCGAAAGGCAGCGGGCGCGCCACGAATGGATCGCCAATGGTCCCCGTCGTGGCCGCGAGGAAGCCCACGCGACTACGGTCGTGACCTACCACGCATCGCCGGTGCGGTCCCAGACGGTGAAGGTATGCCTTGTCTGCCTGTGGGTCTCGGCGGACCTCGATGCGGAGCATGGTTAACACGGTGACGCAGCGGCCAAAGACAACTCCCATCGGACAAGATCGATCGCGGCCACCACGGCCGGATCGTCAGGGTCGAGTCCTTCAACTCGAATCGCTTCGCGTTCGGTCTGACACGGCCTCGATCACTTCCATTAGGGTTAATTCATGGGTGGCGAGTTTATCGAGATCCGGTTAACCCACCCCTGGGAATTTATCCAGACGGCGCCCGAGGCCGTCCGCTCGCGGCTGCTGGACTGGCACGTTGACGCCAAGGGTAGGCACGTCGCCTGGCGTTACCGGATAACCCGCTACGAGCAGGACGGCGAACCGAGGTGGTGGTTGGACGGGACCGGCCAGCACCCGTGGACCAGCGACGACGTCGAGTACCTGAAGGACGTGGCCGAGTACCACGCCGGTCGACTGTTGCGCAGACAGCGATGGCGGCCCAAGAGCATAAACAACGGCCAGGAGCCGCCGCTGTGGATAGGTGGTCGAGGGTGGTCCTCATGAGAACTGCGAAATGTGGCCATCCGCATGTAGCGGCGAAATTCGGCCGCGCTATGTCGATATGATGCTCACGCATGCTGCACCCTCCTGATCGGGAAACGAGC
>DASQRI010000646.1:0-2901 GCA_035642975.1 Mycobacterium sp. | reverse complement strand
TCGCGGATCATGATGATCAACAACCGCCAGATGACCGGCTTGTTTTTGCCCCAGCAGCACATCGGGATGGTCTGGTCAGAATGGGAAAAGCTCGGTAAGCCAATGCCGTTCGCCGTCGTACAGGGTGGTGATCCGGGAGTGCCTATGGTAGGCGGGATGCCCATTCCGGCCGAGGTGGATGAAGGAACGTTCCTGGGTACGCTCTATGGCGAACCCGTCGAAGTCGTCAAGTGCGAGACGAACGATCTCAAGGTGCCCGCCGGCGCCGAAGTCGTCATCGAAGGCCATGTGTCGATCACCCGGGATGCCACCGAGGGCCCCTACGCCGAATTCCACGGCTATGCGCTTCCCGAAACGTCCCCGGAGCCGGTGTACACCATCGAGGCAATCACCTACCGCGACAACCCGATTTGGCCGATCAGTGCCACGGGCCGGCCGCCCGATGACTCGCAAATCGCCCCAGCACTTGGCGTGTCGGCTGAGGTGCTGGCGCTGCTGCGCAAGGCGGGCCTGCCCATCACCCCGGCCTGGCTGCTGGTGGACACGGCGTGCCACTGGATGATCATCACCGTGCCGCAGGCCTGGCGCGACCGGTTACCGGCAGCTACCTCGACCGGACTCGTGCACCGGATCGGGGAGCTGATGAGCGCCAACCGGGTCGGTCACATGTGTCCGGTGACCTATGTGCTCGATGACGATATCGAGCCATCCAACACATCAGATCTATTGTGGGCACTGGGAACTCGCATACATCCGAATCAGCGCCAAGAGCATTGGCCGGTCCCTATCCTGCCGTGGTATCAGTGCTACACCGAAGAAGAGCGGCACGCCGGGCGCGGGCCGATCGTCATACACGACGGCCTGCTCGCCGCCCTCGAAGACGGCGAAGCACGCCCCGCCACCTTCGACAATCTCTACCCCGCAGAGATTCGGGAACGAGTGCTTGCCGCCGAGGCACCCCGGCGTTAGTTATTGCCGCGCGATCGACATTGCGCATGAGTCGATTCGATTGATCGAAGCCCGCCGCGGCAGGCTCATAGAGCCGGGCGGCGGAACTAAGCTCTCCGCCGCCCGGTTTCTGAGTCTTACCGGCACCACCCCCTGCTGGACGCCCAACTCGTGCACGGCAGCTCGGCCGGCGATGTGCGCAACAATCAGCACGATGGCGGGGCCTACCATCAGCGCTAGCAGCGCCACCACCCACCAGGGCCAGCCACGCGACCTCCCCACCGCAACCACAGTGATCATCGCCATCAGCGCCATCACCCCGATATCGCTGGCGCTCGAGGGTCCGCTTTCCCGGAGTGCTGGACGCTCAAAAAATGGCAGTCTTCTGGTCTTATACACCGCTGATCGTCAGCCCCGCCACGCCAGCATCCTTTTGAGTTCGGTGAAGTCGTAACCGTCCTCGGTCGGGTGGACCTCGGTGGTGAACAGCGTGACGCCTTCGTCGACGAGAGCGTCGCCGTCGGTTCCGGGCAGCCATCCCTGTGCCCGCTCGATCGCGGCAGGATCACGGCCAGCATCCACCGCGTGCTGGCTGACCAGGTCGTTTTTCCGGCGGAAGGCCTCTACATCCAGAAAGGAATGCCAGATATCGGCGTAGCGGCCGACCAGTGGCAGCGTCTTTCGTTCACCGGCACCTCCGATCAAGATGGGGATGTCGCGTACCGGCGCGGGGGTCAGCTCGCCAAGACGTGTTTTGACACGAGCGACGCTCGCGGCGAAGAGCGCCATCCGGCTGGCAACAGTACCGAGTTCATAGCCGTACACCTGGTAATCCTTGGGGTACCAACCGGTGCCCAGCCCCAGGATCAGACGTCCGCCGCTGATGTGGTCGACCGTGCGCGCCATGTCGGCCAACAGGTCGGGGTTGCGGAAGCCCACGCCGGTAACGAGCAGACCGATCTCGGCTCGCGTGGTGATCTCGCCCCACGACGCGAGGGCAGTCCAACCCTCAAAGTTGTTGACGTCGCGTTGATCTGGGTCGAGTTCAGGGCCGCCATTGACGATGGTGACGAATGGCTTGTGGAAATGGTCGTAGCCAAAGACCGCGTCAGCGCCGAGCTCCTCGGCCTGCAGCACGGCGTCGCGCCAAGCGCGATAGCTCGGCGTTCCACCCGGCCACAGCTGAACACCGATGCGGATACGGCGCAGCGCAGGCGTTGAGTGGGATGTGCTACCTGTCATGCCATTGCTCCAATCGGTTTGCTGGGCTGACCTGTCGCGCGAGGTGACGGAATATTCTGGTCGGGTGAGCGCTTCTGGCGATGGTGAGGAGCCACGCTTGTTGACGCCGCGAGGGCAAGCGACACGCGACCGCATCGTGGCCGCGGCCGCGGCTTTGATGTTCGAAAAGGGTGTCGCCAGTACTACTACCGAGGACATTCAGGAAGCTGCTGGGGGCCTGAGCCCCTCCCAGATTTATCACTATTTCCAGGACAAGCGATCGCTGGTCCAAGCCGTGATCGCGTTGCAGACCGAGACGATCCTCGCGATCCACACGCCGATTCTGGCGCGCCTGGACAGCATCGAATCGCTGGAGGCCTGGCGCGATGTCATCATCGAGTTTCAAAAGCAGAACCATTGCATCGGTGGTTGTCCACTGGGCTCGCTAGGCGGCGAATTGGCCGACCAAGACCCGGTCGCGCGCGGGCAGATCGCGCAAGGGTTCGCCCGGTGGGAGACCGCCATCCGTGATGGCTTGGCTGCGATGCGCGATCGCGGCGAACTCACCACGCAGGCTGACCCTCACATTCTGGCTTCCGCGCTGCTCACTGCTCTGCAGGGTGGATTGCTGATGACGCAAATCCGGCGCGACACCACAGACCTGTACAACGCACTCAGCGCCGTCATCGCCCATATCAGCACCTACTCCCGGTCGTAGTTCTCGACGCCGAT
>DASQRI010000645.1:0-6837 GCA_035642975.1 Mycobacterium sp. | reverse complement strand
CCGCTTTCGTAGATGATGTGCAGCCGGACCGTTCCGCGCAGCCTAGCCGTGAGCTCGCGCTCCACCACATTGAAAGCCAGCGCACTGACAAAGTGCAGGGCCACCACGGCGGTGGCCAGCAATAGCAGACCCGCGCCCGCGGCCATGCCGATCGCAGCCGATTCCCATACTGCCGCCGCGGTAGTTAGACCGTGCACCGCACCGCGCCGCGTGATGATGATCCCCGCACCCAGAAATCCAATACCCGAGACGATCTGAGCTGCGACCCGCGACGGGTCCAAGTCGACGCTTTGTGCGCTCAACACGTCGCCGAACCCGTACTTGCTGATCAGCAGGATCAATGCCGCGGACGTCCCGACGATGGTCTGGGTACGCAAGCCCGCGACCTTGCCCTGAATCGTGCGTTCCAGGCCGATGAGTGCCGTCAGGCCGAACGCGGCGAAAAGCTCGATGAGGTGTCGGCCGCCCTGCGCCGCACCGCCGAACAACGGGTCAGCCAGCCAGATCTGCATGCCGCCAAGCTAGTCCAGCTGCGGCGTTCGGGCGATGCCCGGCGACTGGTTCAGCGCACCGATTTGATGACCTGGGTGCGGTGGAACTGCCAGCGCTCGACGATGCGAAACCCGACTTGCTCTGCCGTCGCGTACGCGGGTGCGCGTCGCAGCTGCCGCCCCGGCGGTAACGATTCCCCGCTTTGGTGATTCGGCAGGGTCGTGTCATGGGTGGAAATCGTCCACAGCGCGCTGCATTGGTAGAGCCGACCGACCACCAGCCATACCGCCACATGGCCGTCCCACAGAGTGCCGCGCTGGGGTGCGCGAACCCCGCGTCCGACGTCTACCAACGGCCGGTACGCCGCCGGACGCGCCGCGACCAGCGCGCGGATCGGCCCGGGCAGCCAGGTCACGGTGTTGTCAACCAGCAGGCAATCGCCGGGTGCGGCATGAGCGTTGATGACGTCGGCGACGTCGCTGTAGTCCCAGCCTTCTTTGGCATACCGTTGTCGCTGTGACAGAAGGTAATTCGGGAAGGCAGCCACGCTGAGCACGGTCAGCACGAGGGCGATCCAGCGCGGCTCACGAACGACCGCCACGATGCAGACGGCGAGCATGATCGCCATCGCTGGTGTCGTGAAGAACAGATACCGCGGGTAGTAGAACGGATCACTGATCGCCGAATAAATCAGGCTGATTGCAGTCGGCACGACCATCCATGCCGTGCAGATGATCAACAGTCGTCGGGTATCGCCGACCGATTTCCAGCGACCGCTCAATCGAATCGCAAGCGCGGCAGTGAAAATGATCGCCACCAGGACCGCGAACGGCACGCTGTTGTCGAAATATTGGTGCTGCACGACGTCCAGCACACTGTGCCAACTCAACGGACTGATCCAGGCGACCTGGAAGCTTTGGCCGTGCGCGAACAGCATCAGCGGGGTCAAGGCGGCCACCGCCACCGCCGAAGTGATCGCCCACCGCAGCACTACAGACCTACGGCGCTCGAGTAGCGGCGTGACGACGGCGTAGGTCGGCACCAGCAATACCAGGTAAACGTTGAGCAATATGGACACCATCAGCGCAGCCGCGTACAGCAGCCAGAGCCACCACCGGTTCCGCCGTATTGCGGTGACCAGCAACACGGTCAACCAGACCGCGGCGACCGCCGTGAGCGCGTAGGAGCGGGATTCGACGCCGGCCCACGTGACGCGCGGCAGGATGGCGAACACGATGCCCGCGCACACTGCGGTGGTTCGCGGCGTGAATCGCTTGGCGAAGACCACGACACCGGCGGCGGCGATTCCGACCGCCAGGCAGCTGGGGACCCGCGCCCAGAACTCGGTCTGCGGGAACAGGCTGAACCAGCTGTGCATGAACAGGTAGAACAAACCGTGCACGGAATCGATGTGTCCCAGCATCCGCCAGAGATCGGGCACCGAGCGGCTGGCCGAGGCCGAAATCGTCGCGCTTTCGTCGAACCAGAGCGACGGCCTGCTTGCGGCGATGCCGCCCACAACGGCGGCCAGCACTGCGACGGCGAGCGGGTCGAGCAGCCTGCCGCGGCGCCGCGGAGGCAAGTCGCTCGTGGCGACATCGGTCCTCGGTTCGTCGAGTGTTGTGGCAACCATGATGTGTGTCACTGTAAGGGGCCGTCGGTGAACCTGCTTACCCTTCCCACCTGGTCATAAACTGATCCGCCCTGAGCTGCCGAAGCCCGCGGCTTGGGGCGGCGACATCGGATGCAGCTAAAAAACCGGTGTGTCAAGGGATTTCAGCGATATTGGATGTTAGCTGAGGGCTGCGCCGACCCGACTGCCGCTCCGGAGTGCGCTGCGTCATGCCGCTCGCGCCGATTTGCCCACCGCGTCGGCGTGTCTCAATCCCGCCATCTGTCTGCGGCAAGGCGTTACTGTCTTGGGTTGGCGTAGCAACCGACACCTGGGAGGGTAAATGAGCGCCTATCGGACCGTGGTGGTAGGAACCGACGGCTCGGATTCGTCGTTGCGCGCGGTGGAGAAGGCAGGCACCATCGCGGGGGCGGACGCCAAGCTGATTGTTGCGACGGCTTATTTGCCCAAGGATGAGGATGCACGGGCCGCCGACGCCCTGAAAGACGAAAGTTACAAGGTGTCGGGCAGCGCCCCGATCTACGCAATCCTGCGTGAGGCCAAAGAACGGGCCAGCGCCGCGGGGGCACAGAACATCGAGGAGCGGTCGATCGTCGGCGCTCCGGTCGACGCGCTGGTCGGACTGGCCGAGGAAGTCAACGCTGACCTGCTCGTTGTCGGCAACGTCGGCCTCAGCACTATCGCGGGCCGGCTGCTCGGATCGGTGCCCGCCAACGTCTCGCGACGGGCGAAGGTCGACGTGCTGATCGTGCACACCACCACCTAACCGGTGGTCCTCGCGTCAACCGGGTGATCGACACCGGCAAGTACGGGCCGTGGGCGCTGATCACGGGCGGCTCGGAGGGACAAGCCGGGCGAATTCGGCGCCGACCCGACCCGGACCGCCGCCAGGGAGTGGGCGCCGTTCGGCGTGACCGTCAAAGCCATCTGCCCGGCGGCCAAGAGCGCGGCGTTCACGCGCGCGCTCGGCGGCAACCCGGACATCGCGGCCTTCGCCGACGCGATGAATCCGATGGGCCGAATCGGCGATCCTTACCTCGACATCCCCCCGGTCGCGGTGTTCCTGGCCGGCGAGGGCTGCCGCTACCTCACCGGCAACACGATGGTCGTCGACGGCGGCAGCCACATCAACGGGGTGGCCTGGACGCCCGATCTCGACGTGGCGCCCTGACCAACCGTTACACGCTGGCGAGGTCGTGCCGCGCCAACCGGAAGGTTCGGCTCAGCTGGTCCGGGCGCGTCGTGAGGGTGACTTCGACGGCTCCGCCGGACGTGACGACGTAGCGCTCTTCGACGTCCGGGCCGTCGTCGCGTCGACGCACCGGTCGGCCCCGCAGGTCCAGATCGTTGTTCAGATCCGGATCGAATGGGAAGAACACCGGGTCGTACGGGGTGACGTCGCCGTCGGGGTGGCCGTCGCGCAGCCGACTGCACTCCACGAAGCGGAAGTGTCCGATGTTGTGCGCCGCGCGGTAGGTTCGCGTCACGACGAAGGGCTGCTGGCCCGCGGTGGGCAGCTGGGCGCCTTTGGGCACGATCGGGTCGAAGCAGACATCCTCACCGGCGCACGCCTCGCGAAACACCCCGAAGTGGCGTGAAAGGCGTTCGGAGAGCGTGTATCCCGCTTCCTTGTCGAGGAAGACTGCCAAGCCGATTGCCGTCGCCGCGAAGGGGTGCAGTGAGCGTTTGACGCGTTTCTCGTCGAACTCGGCGCGCAGCGCACGGGCAACCAGCGGGAAGCTTCCTGCCCCACCGACCACATAGATGCCCGCCACCTCGGACCAGTCGACGTCGTCGCCGCCCGAGCCACGCAGCACGCGGGAGAGGGCTGCAACCGTCTTGCCCACCAGCGGCGCGCAGGCCGCGTAGATGTCGTCGATCGCACAGGAGAACGGCGGTTTGCCGACCACGGTCAGGTCGACCAGGAATCGGCGGGTGTTCGGGCCGACGGCCTCCTTGCGCATCGCGCATTCCTCGAGGAGCAGACCACGCGTGGCCGCGTGCAACTTGCCCAGTCCAGCGCCTTCGCGAACGAGCTTGAGGATCACCGCATCGAAGTCGTCGCCACCGAGGCGCTGGATGCCCTCACTGATCACGACCTCGCTGAATCGTCCGGTCATCTTCAGCAGCGACGCGTCGAACGTTCCGCCGCCGAGGTCGTAGATGAGGACGTACTCACGCTTGGCGGTGATCGTCGAGCGGTATCGGTGCGCATATTCAAACCCCGCCGCAGACGGTTCATTGAGCAGCGCCATCACCTCGAAGCCGGCCTGCGCGAAGGCGTCCAGGGTCAGGAAGCGTTGGGCGCTCGACGCATTCGCTGGCACACTGATCGCGGCTTCGACACACTCGCCGGGCGCAAGTTCGGCGTTCGAGTGGTGCTGCAGATCGCTCTTCAGCTGGGCGAGAAAGCCCGCGAGGAGGTCGGCCAATCGGTAACAGCGGCCCGCCAGATCCACGGTCGCCCTCGGCCCGGCGTCGTTGAGCAGTCGCTTGAACGACCGCAGCACCGACCAGTCCGGGTCGTGACGAACGGCGGCCGCGTCCAGGCCGAAGCGCAACTCGCCGGCGGTGTTGGCGGCGATCAGCGACGGCCAGGTGTCGGCCCCGTCGAACGACACCACCGGATAGTTGCCCCGGTCGACGACCGCCGCGACCGTGTGCGTTGTGCCGAAGTCGATCCCCACCCTCATCGCGGTAAGTTTAGGCACTGCAGCGCGTTTCGCGACCGCTATTCGCCAACCCATTCGCGCCAATCGCAGAGCTTTTTCCGCGGCTCCGGGGCCAACAAGTGGCGATGGCGGGCTGAGCCGGCGACGAAAGATTCAGATGTCCACCCACACGCCGATCTGGGACCCGATGAGGGTTTGTTCTCCGCCGGCGCTTGCACTGCCTTGGGGCAGCACGGGTGTTTGGTCGTAGGGTATGCCAGCTGCGTTGATGAAGAAGAGGCGCTTGCCTGGCAGGTTCTGGTAGATGACTACGAACGAGGAACCGCCGTAGTTGAACGTCCCCATCTCCTGGCCCTTGGTGACGGTCGCGCCTTTTTTCATTTCCGGATGGAAGGTGATGGTGGAGATCTCGCTCATGCCGAGTGGTATGCAGCAGACGAGTCCGTAATCCTCGGTCTTGAACACAATCAGTCCGCGCGCATTCACTTCCGCGAGGTAAGGAAGAGACGCAGTGGTGGCTCCGCCGAAATCGGGGATTACGAGTTTGTTGAAGAATGCTCCAGGGATCGCTAGCGGGTCGAACAGTACTTCCCCGTTGGCGGGGCACCACCACCTGTGGAAGTTGTAGGGGTTCAGATAGGTCTGGAAGACATAGCCGCCGTCGAAGAGGTCGACCAGTCTGTGGCTGTCGATGACGTCTTGCTGCTTTTTGATTGGTGAGCTGAGGATGTCGGCTATCGAGTACCTCATATCCTTGAACCAGAAGACGTCTCGTTTGGAGACGTTTGCTTGCCACCGGAAAAGGGACCCGTCGTTCGGACTGTTGACGATCCGGTTGGTTTCTGGATGCGCGACGGGTCGTTCTTTCTCTGGATTCTCGAACCGTCTTGTGAAGAAGGAGTTCCAGGACCTCCAGTAGGGGAGGTCGGGGGAGTCCTTCTTCCAGATGGGGAAGTTGTATTTTTCTTTAGCTGCAGGCGAAAGCCATTGTTCCCCTTCGACACGGAATCCGGTGTCCGACGCAGGGGTGTCGAGGAATCTGTACCACTCCTTGAGGATGGCGGACATCTTTGCGTTGAACATCGGGAGTCGGAACAAGGTCGCGCCACTGAAGGTGGGATCGATTCCTACTATCCATGCCGAGAAGGGGACCCCAACGAGCTCGTCGTTGACAAACCGAGGCGGGCGACTCAAGAGCTCGTTGAATCCGTGGAGTAGCGCGTCCTTGTCCTCGATTCGAGGCACACCGACCTCTTCGCCTTGGTGAGCATCGATCATGTTCAGGTTTTCCCGGCAGGCGCTCTCGACGAGGTATTGAATGATCTCGTTCTGGTCGATGTAGGCACTCAGCTCCTGAACACTGTCGGCCCAAGGCTTCCTATCCGCCGCGAGAATTTGCTCGAAGAATGCTCGCATCGCGGGGCTGCCGGATTGTGGCAGCCACCCGCTCTGAAGGTTGAAAGGGTACCGGGGATCCGCGGCCAGGTAATCGTGGATTGGGTAGATCGCTGTTCGGCCTTGCGGCGGCTCGGTCATCCGTTTCCTCCGTTGGTTGCACAGGTCTGGGTCGTGACAGCCAGGGTGTCCGCTCGCCGCGCACAAAGGTGTTGAGGATGCACGGGGCCCGGTCCGGTTGATCCATCGCTACCAGTTAGCCGGCCCCGGCAACAGGTACCTGAGTCAAACAACCGGCGTAACGCAGATGGCCGGCACGCTGATCGCGATTTGTTGGAAGTCGCTCCCGCGGCTTACCAGCCGCGCTCGCGCCACTCGGCAAGGCTGGGACGCTCGGCACCCAGCGTGGTGTCGTCACCGTGCCCGGGGTAGACGACGGTGGTGTCGTCGTAGACGTCGAACACCCGGGTGGTGACGTCGTCGATCAGCTGATCGAAGTCGCCCGGCTGCCACGTCTTGCCGACGCCGCCGGGAAACAGGCAGTCGCCGGTGAACAGCTGGGTGACCCCGCCGCTGGCGGGACCGTCGAGGGCCAGCGCGATCGATCCGGGTGTGTGCCCGCGCAGGTGGATGACGTCGAACGTC
>DASQRI010000644.1:0-2722 GCA_035642975.1 Mycobacterium sp. | reverse complement strand
GCTACCTCGAATTCGATGCTGGCCTGAGGAACGGGGTGCTCGACAGGCCAGTCCGGCGTGCCGAAGCATGCCTGTGCCGCCTGAGCCAGGCCCGACTCTTATCAGTTAGTGCGTACTTTGGGCCGCGCTGATCTGTGCGAGGGCTTCGCGGAGGTCGTCGGGGAGTGGGTCTTCGGCGGTGAGGAGGTGGGCGCCGGCGCGGATGTGGACGATGCGGTAGCGGCGCGCGGTGCGCACGAACCGGCGGATTGACGACCCGGTGCGGTCTTCGACGAGCCGTCCGATGGCGAGTGCGGCGAACACCACGGTCAGGTGTGCGTCGATGGATTCGCGCTTGTGGTGGTAGATCGGCCGCGCGGCCAGGTCGTGTTTGGACATGCGGAACGACGCCTCGATCTGGAAGAGCCGGTGGTAGGCGCTGATCACGAACTCGGCTGTGACCGGCGTGCCGTCGGGGCAGGTGGTGAGGTTGGTGGTGTAGCCCTTCCATCCGGCCAATGTCCGTGCCTTCGCCTCCAACGCTCGGTTCACGCTCTTGTCGGCGCCGATGAGCTTGATGAACCGGTTGCGCTTGACCGGCACCTTCCCGGCAACCGCGCGCTCGGCCTTGGCGACTTGTTCGTCGATCCCGCGCAGCGTGCGCCGGGGCCGGTCGGCCCGGTACTGGTAGTAGACGATCTCGTTGCGGCGCCGGTCGGTCGGCCCGGCGGGCCGGGGCTGGGTCAGGATCAGCCCGTCCGGCGGCTCATCTTCGTGGGCGCGCCGCCAGGCGGTCACGACGTAGGGGATGTCGGGGATGCGCGTGCCAAGGATGAACGACAACCCGGCGGCTTCGATCGCACGCTTGTTACCCGCGGAGATCATCCCGGCGTCGGCCACGACGGTGACGTCGCCGAGTTGGTGAGCGGCGGTGAACGCGGTAATCGTGGGCAGCATCGTGGTCGTCTCCGCGGCGTTGCCTTCGAACGCCTCAACCATCAGCGGGAACCCCGCGGCGTCGGTCAACAAACCGATGGTGATCTGGGGCTCCAGGCGGCGTTCCTTGGAGAACCCGGGCTCGCGGAACCCGTCCCCGGCGTCGGTCTCGAAGTAGAGGGTCGAGACGTCGTAGAGCACCACCGATGCCGGCCCGAGCCGAGCGTGCGCGGCGCACGCGGCGGCGAGCTTGCGCCGGAACTCCGCGTTCGCGTAGCCGCGCAAGCGGCGGTTCAAGGTCGGGTAGGACACCGCGTCCACGCCGACCTCGGCCAGCACCCGCAGGCTGTCTGCCTTGCTGGTCGGCTCGATGATCCGGGCCAGCACCAGCTGACGGAACACCTCGTCGCCACCGGCGGCCCGGGCGAACCCGAGCTGGTCATACGCGCTGCTCAACCCGTCCCACAGATGTCCCATCCGCGAGGATGCGATCTCCAGAGGCCGTCCCGATGATCCCGCTGACCCCGCCGTGTCGATGGCAGCGCTGATCGCAGGGCCCAAACCGAGGTCCAACTCGCCCTGCCCGCCCGCCAGCCGCTGTCGCGCCGCGGCCTTCAACGCCTCAAGCTCCAGATCGTCGTGCGCGGACCCGACGTGCTCGATCGTGCGCGACCCCCGCCGGGAGCCGTGCACGATCTGCACCGCCCGCGCACCGGAGCCGGTCCGCACCGTGCGCACGTACGCCACAACTCCGCAGGCTACGAGATCGGCTTAGTGCGCAACTTCAGCCGGTCCCAGCAACATCACCGCAGGTCAACACCAGCACCACCTCTCAAGATCAACAACTTGATAAGAGTCAGGCAACAGACATGACGCATCATCGCTACGGTCAACCACCGCCCGCGCTCTCCTCTCGCTGCTCCACAACACAGCGAGGATCAATGAGCCGCGGGCCGCCTCCATTCAGGCGCCCCACGAACCAGCCAAACTCAGGTTGCCCGGCCAAGGTCGGAGAGCCAATAAACCTCCGGATCGTGGTGGGCCAAGGGATCAACTCCGTGAGAATTGGTCTTGGGCAGCTCAGATCCTATTGGGTGGTTCTTTCCCATCTGTGGCTCTTAGGTATGAAACGGATGAGGTGGCGGCGTTCGAATTCCGTCAGCCATCCGGTCATTGGCCACCAGCCCCAGCGTCGGTGAAAGGTAGTGGCGTTGCGCAGGATGTCGTCGAGGTGCTCGACGGGCGGATCACTGATGGAGTGATATTGGTGGAATGCGGTAGCTCCACCGATCCAGCGGATTCGAACCCCGGCCTGTCGGGCGGTTTCACCGAAGTCGGTGTCCTCACCCCCATAACCCGTGTAGTCCTCACAAAATCCACCCAGCGTTTCCCAGGTCGACGCCGTCACAGCGAACGACAACGACCAGAACAATGCGTGGTCTTCGGTATCAACGATCCGGGTCTCGGCTGGTGCTGGTCGCGCCGGATGTGGACTGGCGAGCCGGGACAGATCGTGCATCGGGTAACCGCCGGGCCGTGCGGGCGGAAGATAAGCCACCGGGCCGCACAGCAAATATTGCCCTGGCTCCCCAGCAGCGTGTCGGTAGCGGCGCAGAAGTTGAGGGCTGGGAATGCAGTCGACGTCGAGGAATATCAGCACTTCGGCTCCAGCGGACAAGGCCTTTGCCGCGCCGAGGTTGCGGGCTTGCGCGAGGGGCAGCCCGGTTGGGCTCGTGGCCAGGTGGGTGACCCGTGGTGTGACCGGCCCGCCGATGACGAGGTCGGCGATGGCGGGATCAGCGATGGC
>DASQRI010000643.1:0-6872 GCA_035642975.1 Mycobacterium sp. | reverse complement strand
CTCGATGCGCTCAAGATCGCTGTCGACAACCCCGACAAACACGTGGTGTTCTTCGCCATCGGCTTCGAGACCACCGCCCCGTCCACCGCTGTCACGCTGGTCCGTGCAAGCGACCTCGGCCTGAGAAATTTCAGTGTGTTCTGCAACCACGTCACCATCGTGCCGCCGATCAAGGCCATCCTGGAATCACCGGACCTGCGGCTGTCCGGCTTCATCGGCCCCGGACACGTCTCGACGGTAGTGGGCAACCGGCCCTACCGGTTCGTGCCCGACGTGTACGGAAAGCCGTTGGTGGTGGCTGGATTTGAGCCATTGGACATTCTGGCGGCGGTCACCATGCTGCTGCGTCAGATCCGCGAGGGCCGATGCGAGGTGGAGAACCAGTACAAACGCGTGGTGCCCGAAGACGGCAACCCGGCGGCGCTGGCGCTGATGGGCACGGTGTTCGCGTTGCGTCCGCACTTCGAGTGGCGCGGGCTGGGATTCATCTCGCAGAGCGCGCTGCGGCTGCACGACGACTTCGCGGAGTTCGACGCCGAGCTTCGATTCTCGATGCCCGGCGTGCGGGTTGCTGACCCGAAAGCCTGTCAATGCGGCGAGGTGCTCAAGGGCGTGTTGAAGCCTTGGGAATGCAAGGTTTTCGGCACCGCCTGCACCCCGGAGACCCCGATCGGCACCTGCATGGTGTCACCCGAAGGAGCCTGCGCGGCCTACTACAACTTCGGCCGCATGCATCGCGACGCCGCAAAGCTGGTGGGATCCTCCCGGCGGGCATGACGGTGGCTGCGCTGTCCCCGAGCGACCGCGGGCCGCAGATGTTCGCCCGCTACGCGTATGCCCCGAACGCACTGGGCTTTTGCGGTCCACCGCTGGGCGCGACGTTGCGCGACGGGTCGATCGAGGGTGTGCGACTGGCTGCGACGCAGTTCTCCGGCGCCTGGCCCTACCTGCAAGTGCTCGCGAAGATGACCGGCATCAGCGATCCGCTGGATTACCGGCTCGTCGAGTCGTACTGGCTCGGGGGCGGTATCGGCGCCGGGCTGGATCCGGGCGACTTCGTCGACGCGTTGCTCGCCATCATCGGCCCGAAGGCGGGCCACTACTGGGGGCACCTCACCGGGGATTTGGCGCGCGAGGCGGCCGCCAACCACTGCTTCCACGTCTTCGGTGTCTATCCGTGGTCGCGGCTGCTGAGCCGCGGACTTGATGAGCAACCGTTGAATGTGCTGGATAATTGCCGGATCACTTGGGGGACAGTGCTTTCCCGCGACGGCGATAACGTCGAGGTGTCGTGTTGCCGACTGGCGTGGGACGGACACGCGCTGAGCCTGTCCGAGCCGTCGGCACGCCGCCTCGACGTGTGGGCCGACGGGTACAGCGCGATACCGGATGTGGCGGTCGGCGACGAGGTCGCGATCCACTGGGACCGGCTGTGCGGCCGGCTGCAACTCGACCAGATTCAGTCGCTGGCCGACAGCACGACCCGCCAACTGCACGCGACGAATCAGCGGCTGACGCACGTCTAGTGCGGTGGCCGGCCGGCCTCCTCTGGGCCATCACCCTGACACCGCGGGCACAGTCCGTGCAGGGTGAGGCCGGCCCGCTCGGACAGCGCGAACGAACTGCCGGTCATCGCATGCTGCAGCGCAGAGGCCAGTCGTCCGGCGGGCACTTCGATGATCGAGCCGCAACGCGTGCACACCGCGTGATGGTGTGGGTCGGCCGCCAGACCGTAAGTGGTGACCCCGCCGTCGAGGGTCAGTGCGTGCAACACACCCTGGTCGACCAGCGTGGTCACCGTGCGATAGATCGTCGCCAAGTCCGGCGGCTGGTCTTTGGCCGGTAGGGAGTCGTGCAGTCGCTGGTCGATCTCGGCGACCGACAGATGACCGTGAATTGGCTCGAGCACTGCCAGCACCGCGATCCGGGAGGCCATCCGGCGCAGCCCATGAGCGCGCAGCAGTTCACCGATTCGCTCGGTGACGGCCGGATCCAAAGCCGAGGGCTTGGCCACTCGTCCAGTATCACGCAGCCGATCCTGGAATCGCACCCATTGACCGGATCGGTCGCTGTCAGACTGACATCGTGGCCGGTTCGATATGCGATGTGCTGCCCAGCGCGGCTGCGCTGCTTTCCGTCGACGGGGCGACCGACGGGCTGGGAGTGTCCGAATGGGTCGGCGACGTGCGCCGCGTTGTGGTGGTTCTCGTCGACGGGATGGGCTGGCACCTACTACCGGAACTGGCCGCCGACGCACCGCTGCTGGCGTCGGTGTTGGCCGGTGACGCCGGGCGGCTCGACGAACTCGCCTGTACCTACCCCTCCACCACGCCGACCAGCCTGGCGTCGTTGGCCACCGGGGTCGCACCGGGCCAGCACGGGATCCTGGGTTTTTTCGTCAAGTTGCCCGACACCGACCGGGTGCTCAACCACATTCATTGGCTGGGCGATCCGTCGCCCAGCCAATGGCAGCCCGTCCCAACATGGTTCGAACGGCTGCGTCGGGCCGGCGTCGATGCCCGCGCTGTGCTGCCCGCGGCGTTCCTCGGTACTGGCCTCACCGAGGCGACATACCGCGGTGCCCGACTCCAGCCGGCGAGCAACGACGACGATTACGCCGCGCTCGTGGTCGATCAGCTACTCGCGGCGCCCGGATTGGTCTACGCGTACACCGCGGCACTCGACACCGCGGCGCACGTGTTCGGCGTCGGCTCACCCGAGTGGCACGCCGCCGGGGCCTATGTGGATGTGCTGCTCACCCGGATGGTCGAGGCGTTGCCGTCGGATGCCGCGCTTCTGATCACCGCGGACCACGGCGGGTTGAACGTGCCAGCCAATGCGCGGATCGACCTTGACGCCGACCCGCGATTGAGTGTCGGCGTGCGGGTTGTTGCCGGCGATCCGCGGGTGCGCTACCTGCACACCGAGCCGGGCGCGGCTTCCGACGTGATCGCCGCCTGGAGCGAGCTGTTGGCTGGGCGAGCCGAGGTGCGCAGCCGCGATGACGCCGTCGCAGCCGGGCTGTTCGGATCCGTGCGACCCGAGCATCTGCCGCGGATCGGCGATGTCGTCGTCAGCTGTCTCGGCGACACGGCGGTGCTGGCCAGCGCTCACGAGCCAGCCGAGGTGGCTCAGCTCGTGGGCTTCCACGGGGCTGCCACACCCGCTGAAATGGCGATCCCACTGATCACCTTCCGGGGTTGACCGATGCGCTGGACTATTAGCCGTTTGCCTGAATTTCCACCTGCAAAATAGTCGCAGAATTCCTGCGAATCATCTGCAAGAGGTTTAACGTCGATAGTGGCTTGGGTTTATCTCCAGATGGGACGCGACATGGCCGCTGACACACTCAGCAGGCAACCTTCGTCGCCGTCTCGACTACGGGAGGCGTTAAAGCCCGACGAGTGGCTGCGCCTCGGATCGATGTTTGCGATCATCATCGCCCTGCATGTGATCGGTTGGGGCACACTGATACTCGTCGTCGAGCCGGCGCATTTAACCATCGGGGACAAAGCGTTCGGTATCGGAATCGGCCTGACGGCCTACACGCTGGGGCTACGCCACGCCTTCGACGCCGACCACATCGCCGCGATCGACAACACCACCCGCAAGCTGATGAACGAAGGGCAGCGGCCGCTTGCCGTCGGCTTCTTCTTCTCTCTCGGCCACTCGTCGGTGGTGTTCGGGCTGGCATTGCTCATTGCATTCGGGCTCAAGGCAATAATCGGGCCCGTCGAGCAGGACTCGTCGGCTCTGCATCACTACACCAGCCTGATCGGCACCAGCGTCTCGGGCGTGTTCTTGTACTTGATCGCCATCATCAACGTGGTGATCCTGGCGGGCATCCTGCGGGTGTTCGGGCAGATGCGCCGCGGCCACTACAACGAAGACGAGCTCGAAGAGCAGCTGAACAATCGCGGACTGCTTAATCGCCTGCTCGGCCGCTTCACCAAATCGGTTAGCGCGTCGTGGCATATGTATCCGATCGGGGTGCTGTTCGGCCTGGGCTTCGACACCGCGACCGAGGTCGCGCTGCTGGTGCTGGCCGGCACCAGCGCCGCGGCCGGACTGCCGTGGTATGCCATCTTGTGCTTGCCGGTGTTGTTCACCGCGGGCATGTGTCTGTTGGACACCATTGACGGCTCGTTCATGAATTTCGCCTACGGCTGGGCCTTTTCGAACCCGGTTCGCAAGGTCTACTACAACATCACCATCACCGGCCTGTCGGTGGTCGTGGCGCTGCTCATCGGCACCGTCGAACTCCTCGGGCTGCTGGCCGAGCAGTTTGGTTGGACCGGCGGATTCTGGGGCTGGCTGGGCGGCATCGACCTCAACGCAGTTGGTTTTCTCATCGTCGGCCTGTTCGTGGTCACCTGGGCCGGCGCCCTGCTGATCTGGCGCTACGGACGCATCGAGGAGAAGTGGACGGTGCAGGCCGAACGCGTGGGCTGACACGCGTTGTCGACAAATCGGCTTGGGTTCATCCCAGGTCGCGATCACCACCGCGCCGGACTCGGGTGTGAGACCCAAGATCGTCACAGCCCTGAGCTGATCTGGTGGCGTTGGCCACCGACACAAACCGATGACCGCAGATTTTCATCCGGTCCCGGTTGCGGTGCTTGCTGTCTGTAATCAGCTTGCCCCAAAACATTTTTCACGCAGGTCCCCGCCTCGGGCTTGCGTTGTCGTCGTGCGCTCTGATCCAGAGGAGAACGCCATGTCGTTCGTATCCATCGTACCGGAAACCCTGTCCGCCGCGGCGGACAATCTTCAATCCGTCGGCTCGAGACTTCAAGCGCAGAACACCGCAGCGCTGGCCCCGACCACCGCTCTGATCCCGCCGGCCGCCGACGAGGTATCCGCCTTGACAGCAATGCAATTCGCTGCGCACGCGCACGCCTATCAGACGGTCAGCGCGCAGGCCGCGGCGATTCACCAGCTGTTCGTGACCATGTTGGCGGCCGGCGCCAATTCCTACACAGCCACCGAAGCCGCCAACGCGGCCGCAGCAAGCTAAGGGTTTAGCAATGGATTTCGCAACGCTACCGCCAGAAGTCAACTCCGGGCTGATGTACGCCGGCCCAGGTTCCGGGCCGATGATCGCAGCGGCCGCGTCCTGGGACAGCCTGGCCACCGAGGTCTCCTCGGCGGCAGGCGATTACGGCTCGGTGATCTCCGGCCTCACCAGCGGTCCGTGGCGAGGCCCGGCGTCGGCGTCCATGGCGGCCGCCGCCGCGCCGTATGTGTCGTGGATGAACGCGACCGCCACCCAAGCCGAACAGGCTGCCGCGCAAGCCAAAGCGGCAGTCAGTGCTTACGAAACCGCGTTCACGGCGACGGTTCCCCCGCCGGTCATCGTGGCCAACCGGACATTGTTGGCGTCGCTGGTGTCGACCAACATCCTTGGCCAGAACACCCCCGCGATCGCGGCCACCGAGGCCCACTACGCCGAGATGTGGGCCCAAGATGCCGCGGCGATGTATGGCTACGCTGGATCTTCGGCTGCCGCATCGACATTGACGCCGTTCGCCACGCCGCCGGCGACGACCGCGACGACGGGAGCCGCGAGCGCGGGGACGCAGACAACATTGCCGCAGGTGATGACTGCGGTGCCCGCCGCGCTGCAAGGGCTCGCTTCGCCCGCGACGTCGACCTCGACGTCGACGGGGCTGGGGTCCGGGCTCAACAGCATCCTGAGCTTTCTGACCGGAAACGGATCCGGATCGGAGCTGTCAACCGTCTTCAACGAGCTTTTCAGCTCCAGCGGCTTGGGATTGAACAACAACCTCTGGAACACGATCTTCTCGTCGGGCTTTTACATGCCGGGCAACTGGCTGGGCACCATGACGGATCTCGTCGGCCTGCAGGGTATGGGGGCTGACGCCGCTAAGGCCGCTGATGGGGCTCTGGGAGCGGCTGCGGGCGACGGACTCGGTGGCGCGCTGGCGGCCCCGGCCGCGGGAGTCGGCGAACTGGGCGACGGCGTGTCGGCGGCTCTGGGCCGGGGTACCGCGATCGGAGCGCTGGCGGTGCCGCCCAGTTGGACTGCGGTCGCCCCGACGGTGAGTCCGCCGGCCCCAATGCTCGGGGGCGCCTCAGTCGGCGCTTCCGCAGGCGCCCAGGCCGGCCTCCCCGGGGTGCCGTTCGTCAATCCGGCCGGAAACTCCGTCAACGGCTCCGCGCCCAAATACGGCTTCCGTCCTACCGTGGTGGTACACCCGCCGGCCGCCGGATAACCGGTACCGCTACAGCGGGGTGGTGTAGGCGGCGCTGATACCGCCGTCGACCAGATACGTCGCCGCAGTGATGAAGGAGGCGTCGTCGCTAGCCAAAAATGCTACGACGGCGGCGATTTCGTCAGCCTCACCGAATCGGCCCATCGGCACATGCACCATCCGCCGCGCCGCGCGTTCGGGATCCTTGGCGAAAAGCTCTTGCAGCAGTGGGGTATTCACCGGGCCCGGGCACAGCGCGTTGACCCGAATACCTTGGCGGGCGAACTGGACCCCGAGTTCGCGCGACATCGCCAGCACCCCGCCCTTGGAAGCGGTGTAGGAGATCTGCGAGGTCGCCGATCCCATCACCGCGACGAACGAGGCGATGTTGACGATCGACCCGTGCCCTGCGGGCGCCATGTGCCGCAGCACAGCCCGGCAGCACAGGTACACCGACTTGAGGTTGATGTCCTGAACCCGCTGCCACGCGTCGAGCTCGGTGTTCTCGATGAGATCGTCCTCGGGCGGTGAGATGCCGGCGTTGTTGACCGCGATGTCGACCGAGCCGTAGCGGTCGGCCGCGGTGTCGTAGAGGCCGTTGACCGAGGCTTCATCCGAAACATCAACCGGCACAAACAGTCCGCCCAGCTCGTTGGC
>DASQRI010000642.1:0-3441 GCA_035642975.1 Mycobacterium sp. | reverse complement strand
GCTGGGTGCAGGGCGCCGGCCACGGCGTCGTCACCGTGCGGTTCGAAACCCGAGCCACGGGACCGGGCCCGGCGCGAACGTTGCCGTCCGACAGCGACGAGGTCACCGCGGCCAATCCGGTCGACAGCCTCGACTGGCCCGACTACGTCGCCGCCCTTGCCGACAGCGCGTCAGCCCAAGCGGCCGACGACGTCGTGCAGCGGTAGATGTGCCGCCAACGCCGCCATCACCAACACCCGTGCCTGACTCGGCGGCAGCCACGGGATCATCACCGCGCCCGCGTCGGTGAGGTCACGGCCCGGGCCGTAATCAGGGGTAACGCGTCCACCCGGGACCCGGGTGGATACCGCGACCACGGTTCCGTTACTGCATTGCCGCCGTACTCCGTCGACCACCGCGGCCCCAGCATTGCCCGCGCCCAGCGATTCCAGCACGATGCCGCGGGCACCGGCGGCCACACAGGCGTCCATTGCGACGGCATCACTCCCTGGGTAGGCCGCGACGATGTCGACCCGCGGGGCGCTTGCCGCGCTCAGCTCACCCAGGAACGCGCGTTGCTTGGGCCGGTCGAGCAGCAGGCCGTCGTCGACGGTGCCTACCAGATCGCCGGCGAAACCGTCCTGGGTTGCCACCTTGCGAAGACCCAGCGGCCGCAGCACCCGGCCAGCGAAACACACCAGCACACCAAGATCGCGAGCTGCGGGATCCGATGCCACCTTGATCGCGTCCCGAAGATTTGCGGGTCCGTCTGCGTCAGGCGCGTCCGCGCTACGCATGGCGCCGGTAAGCACCACCGGAACACCGCCCAGGTAGGTAATGTCCAGCCACAGCGCCGTCTCCTCGAGGGTGTCGGTGCCGTGCGTCACGACCACACCCTGTGCGCCGCCAATCGCCGCGGCCCGCACCGCCGCGCCGATCACATCCCAATCGGGCGGGGCCAGCTGTGAACTGTCCAGCGCAAGCACATCAACGACGTCGACGTCCAGCCCGGCGGTCAACTCGGCGCCGCCGCGGGTCGGCCGTCGCACTCCCTCGGCGTCGGTGGTAGTGGCGATGGTGCCACCGGTGGCGATCACGGTCAGGCGGCTCATGCTGCGATCATCCCGCATACCGGGCGCGGCGGGTCGCCGCCATCAAACCCAGCTAGTGGATGATGTAGGAGTGACGGACCAACCAACGGGATCGGCTGAGCCGCTGACTGAGGGCGATACGGCCGACAAGGCCGAGGCCGCCGCACCGCCACGATGCCTGCCCCTGCTGCTGTCGGTCGCGGCGGTTGTGCTGGCACTCGACATCGTCACCAAGGTGCTCGCGGTCAAACTCCTTACGCCCGGGCAGCCGGTCCCGATCCTCGGCAACACCGTGACCTGGACGCTGGTTCGCAACTCGGGGGCCGCGTTTTCGATGGCGACCGGCTACACCTGGATGCTGACGGTGATCGCGAGCGCGGTCGTGATCGGAATTTTCTGGATGGGACGCCGGCTGGTATCGCCGTGGTGGGCGGTCGGGCTCGGGATGATCCTGGGCGGCGCGATGGGAAACCTGGTCGACCGGTTCTTCCGCTCGCCGGGTCCGTTGCGCGGACATGTCGTGGACTTCTTGTCGATCGGATGGTGGCCGGTGTTCAACGTCGCCGACCCGTCGGTGGTCGGCGGGGCGATCCTGCTGGTCACGCTGTCAGCGCTCGGCTACGACTTCGACACCATCGGCCGCCGCAGGGCCGGGGACGAGCTCAACCTCCCCGACGTCGTCGATGCCCCCGGGCCAGACGAAACGGCGGATGAACCCACGGACGGCGTCGTAAGCAACGAGACGCAGGACGGCACCGTTGGCCGGCCCCGGGCCGACCAGCGCGAATGACGCCCGATCGATCGATGTCGGTGCCGGAGGGCCTCGCGGGTATGCGGGTCGACGCCGGCCTGGCGCGATTGCTGGGCGTGTCGCGCACCGCCGCCGCGGCGCTGGCCGAAGACGGCGGGGTTGAGCTGGACGGGGTGCCGGCCGGCAAGTCGGATCGACTGAACCCGGGGGCGTGGTTAGAGGTACGGCTGCCGGAGCCGCCGGCGCCGGTGGAGAACACGCCCGTCGAGATCGAGGGCATGACGATCCTGTACTCCGACGACGACATCGTCGCCGTCGACAAGCCCGCCGGGGTGGCCGCCCATGCGTCGGTGGGGTGGACGGGTCCCACGGTGCTCGGCGGGCTGGCAGCGGTCGGTTACCGGATCACGACTTCCGGGGTGCACGAGCGACAGGGCATCGTGCATCGCCTCGACGTCGGCACCTCCGGGGTCATGGTGGTCGCGATCTCCGAGCGGGCGTACACCGTGCTCAAGCGGGCGTTCAAGCAGCGCACGGTGGACAAGCGTTATCACGCGCTGGTGCAAGGGCACCCGGATCCGTCCAGCGGCACCATCGACGCGCCGATCGGCCGGCACCGCGGCCACGACTGGAAATTCGCCGTCACCACCGATGGCCGGCACAGCCTCACCCACTACGACACCGTGGAGGCTTTCGTCGCCGCGAGCCTGCTCGACGTGCATCTGGAAACCGGTCGCACGCACCAGATTCGGGTGCACTTCGCCGCGCTGCATCATCCGTGCTGCGGCGACCTCACCTACGGCGCCAACCCGAAACTCGCGAAAAGGCTTGGGCTGGAGCGCCAATGGCTGCATGCCCGGTCACTGGCGTTCACCCATCCCGCGGACGGCCGGCAGATCGAGATCGTCAGCCCCTACCCGCCGGATCTGCAGCACGCGCTGGACGTGTTGCGGGACGACGGTTAGTTTCGCGCTCGGCGCGGATAGCTCTTCGCCTCGTCGACCCATTCTCGTTCGATCCGGCCGATCTCCAGTGACAACAGTGCCACAGTCGGGTTGTCGCAGTGCACATCAAGAGCGGTGCGGTATTTGGCGGCTTCGCCAGTGCTGGGCAAGTGCGGTCGCAGGCCTTCAAACCACTCGTCGCCGACGGCGTTGGGCGGGTCGTGATCGCGAGGTCCGGCAGCCCATTGGCGATAGGTATCTCGGGCATTCGCCAAGCCGGCTCGCCAGCTTTGGACCGAGTCGTGCCGCCGAGAGTGCAGGGTGGCAATCATTTGGTGCTTTTGCTCAGAGCTTCCGGCCAGCCGCGGAAACCAGGTGTCGCCTATCAATCTCACGACCCCCAAGACGCCCGCGGTCGAAGTACCCGCCACTAAACCCATCAGGCCCATACTCGCCATGCTCATAGGCAGATCGTTGCATCCGCGCGCGGTGATCGCTACGGCTTGCGGGCCTCGACGAGCAGTCGGGTCGCGTGGGCGACAAACGGGCCGTTCGCCTCGATCTGGTCATGCATCTCGCGCAGCCGTTCGCGATAACGATCGACGCTGAAGTCCGGCACCGTCCAAATCACCTTGCGCAGGAAGTAGATCACCGCGCCGATATCGAAGAACTCCGC
>DASQRI010000641.1:0-2832 GCA_035642975.1 Mycobacterium sp. | reverse complement strand
CCGGCCGCGGCACGCGCAGCTGATCGAGGACGTCCGCAGCACCGGGGCGCGCATCCGGCTGATCACCGATGGCGACGTGGCGGGCGCGATCTCGGCTTGCCGGCCCGGCTCCGGCACCGACATGCTGGCCGGCATCGGCGGTACCCCGGAGGGCATCATCACCGCCGCGGCGATCCGCTGCATGGGCGGGGAGATCCAAGCGCAGCTGGCGCCCAAGGACGACGAAGAACGGCAGAAGGCGATCGACGCCGGTTACGACCTCGACCAGGTTTTGAGCACCGAGGATCTGGTGTCCGGGGAGAACGTCTTCTTCTGCGCAACCGGCGTCACCGACGGCGACCTGCTCAAGGGTGTGCGCTACCAGCCCGGTGGCTGCACCACCCAGTCGATCGTGATGCGCTCGAAGTCCGGCACGCTGCGCATGATCGAGGCCTATCACCGGCTGGCCAAACTCAACGAGTACTCGGCCATCGACTTCACCGGCGACAGCAGCGCCGCTTACCCATTGCCGTAAATCCCCGAGGAACGCGCGGAAGAGGACTCAATTCATGGGCGAGGACGCCGAATACCGCATCGAACACGACACCATGGGCGAGGTCCGGGTGCCGGCGAAAGCGTTGTGGCGAGCCCAGACTCAGCGTGCGGTGGAGAACTTCCCGATCTCGGGCCGCGGCCTGGAGCGCACCCAGATCCGTGCGCTGGGTCTGCTGAAGGGCGCGTGCGCGCAAGTCAACAAAGATCTCGGGCTGCTGGCACCGGACAAGGCCGATGCGATCATCGCCGCCGCCAACGAAATCGCCGACGGCAAGCACGACGACCAGTTCCCCATCGACGTCTTCCAGACCGGGTCGGGCACCAGCTCCAACATGAACACCAACGAGGTGATCGCCAGCATCGCCGGCGCCAACGGTGTGAACGTGCATCCCAACGACGACGTCAACATGTCGCAGTCGTCCAACGACACCTTCCCGACCGCCACCCACATCGCGGCCACCGAAGCGGCTGTACGCCATCTGATTCCGGCGCTGCAGGTGCTGCACGACGCGCTCGCCGACAAGGCCCACGAGTGGCGCACCGTGGTGAAGTCGGGTCGCACGCACCTGATGGACGCCGTCCCGGTGACCCTGGGACAGGAGTTCTCCGGCTACGCCCGCCAAATCGAAGCCGGCATCGAGCGCGTTAAAGCCACGCTGCCCCGACTGGGTGAGCTGGCGATCGGCGGCACCGCGGTGGGCACCGGCCTCAACGCGCCCGACGGCTTCGGCGCCAAGGTGGTCGCGGTGCTGGTTAAGGAGACCGGGCTGACCGAACTGCGCACGGCGGTCAACGCTTTCGAAGCCCAGGCGGCCCGGGACGGGCTGGTGGAGGCGTCCGGCGCGCTCCGCACCATCGCGGTGTCGTTGACCAAGATCGCCAACGATATCCGCTGGATGGGGTCGGGCCCGCTGACCGGCCTGGCCGAAATTCAGCTGCCGGATCTACAACCGGGCAGCTCGATCATGCCAGGCAAGGTCAATCCTGTTCTGTGCGAGGCAGTTACGCAGGTCGCGGCCCAAGTGGTCGGCAACGACGCGGCGATCGCGTGGGGCGGCGCGGGCGGGGCCTTCGAGCTCAACGTCTATATCCCGATGATGGCCCGTAACCTGCTCGAGTCATTCAAGCTGCTGACCACCGTGTCGCAATTGTTCGCCGAGCGGTGCATCACCGGGCTGACCGCCAACGTCGAGCATCTGCGCGAGTTGGCCGAGTCGTCACCGTCGATCGTCACGCCGCTGAACTCGGCGATCGGCTACGAGGAGGCCGCCGCGGTGGCCAAGCAGGCCCTCAAGGAGCGCAAGACAATTCGCCAGACGGTGATCGATCGCGGTCTGATCGGTGACAAGTTGTCCCTCGAGGAACTGGACCGTCGGCTCGACGTGCTCGCGATGACCAAGGTGAACGACGACTCGAGATGATCAGCCGCCGACGGCCTAGCTGCCGTTGGTCGACCCGCCCGAGTTCTGCCCCGCGACGTCGGTGATCGGGAAGTTGGGCATCGGCGCCGGCGACGGCGTGTTGGGCAACGAGGGAATCTCCGCGGCCGGGATGTCGTGCAGATCGTTGGCCGGCGGTCCGTTCTCGCGGCTGCCGTAGACGCTCCCGGGTGCTCGTGGCCCGAGTAGCTTGCTGACCGTCACCAAGTGATAGTTGTTGGCTTTCAGCACCGGGATGAACTGGTAGACCAAATCGACGGTGCTGGAGTAGGTGTCGTGCAGCAACACCACCGAGCCGGGCTTGATCTGGGTCATCAACAGGGACCGGCTGGCCGCGATGTTGGAATCGTTGATCCAGTCGAAAGGGATGACGTCCCAGAGGATTCCGGCCAGACCGGCTTTTGCGGCCTGCTCGTTGACGGCCGGGTCGGTCAATCCGCCCGGTGGCCGCCACAACTTCGGCGTCACACCGGTAGCGGCGGCGATCGCATCACTGGCTCGGGACAACTGGCCGGGAACGTCGGCCGGCGGCAGCGTCGTCATGTTGGGGTGTTCCCAGGTGTGGTTGCCGATCTCCATGCCCGCGTCGACGACCCGTTTGGCGCCGGCCGGGTTGGCGGCGACCTTGTTGCCGAGCTCGAAGAACGTCGCCTTGGCTTTGTTGGCGGTCAGCATGCCCAGCAGTCGGTCGGTGTAGGGCGTGGGACCGTCGTCGAAGGTCAGCGCCACGCATTTGACTTGTGCGCAGTCGACCTCGTCGTTGGCGTGGGCGAACCTGACGTGCCCGGTGAATGCACCGATCGCGACGACGGCGGCGGCCGCCACCACGCCGGCGACGGTACGCCAGTATCGCCACGCC
>DASQRI010000640.1:0-7023 GCA_035642975.1 Mycobacterium sp. | reverse complement strand
GGTCCAGCTGGCCGTCAAAGCCGAGAATGACAAGCTTTATCTTTCGATTCGCGACGACGGGATCGGGGGAGCCGACGCCCGCAAAGGGTCTGGACTCATAGGCTTGGTGGACCGGGTTGAGGCCCTTGGAGGTCAGATCGCCATTGCGAGTCGTCTCGGCGACGGCACATCGCTAGTGGTGAATATTCCCCTCGGACCCGACGGGCCGCCCGATCGGCACTCCAGCGCACTAGTGACGCTCGAGACGTGACATGGGTGCTAGCGGGAATACCGGCCGGCCCCTTCCGTTGCGACAATCGTGTTGTGGAGTCACCGGCTAACCCCATCCGGGTTGTCATCGTCGACGACAACCTGGAATTCCTCGACTCGGCGAGACGTCTGCTGGAACACCAGGGGGCCCGCGTTGTCGGTTTGGCGTCAACGAATGCCGACGCGCTGCGGTCCGTCCAAGAGCTACGGCCCGACGTAACACTGGTCGATGTAAACATCGGAGAAGAAAGCGGCTTCGATCTCGCGGAGGCTCTTCACGAGATCGACGGCGCGGCAACGGCTCCGGTCATACTGATCTCCACTCACGCCGAGCCGGACCTGACGGACATGATCGAAACCAGCCCCGCCATAGGTTTCCTGGCCAAATCAGCACTTTCCGCTAATGCGATCCGCTCAGCCCTCGGTCGACTCGGTAAAAGCAAGTAGTCCAGTAGATCTCACGCCTTCCTTTGTGATGTGCGCCGCTCAGCGCGGACCGCATTGCAGCTAGCCGGTATTGACTAACTGCCGCTAACGGGGGCGGTCGATGGGCGTTAGCAGCGAAGACTTTCTGTGCATACAGCGCGACGCTTACAGCTATGAAGAGCTACCCGCACCAAATAGCTTCATCACAGCCAGATTCCGCGGTTTCAGACGGACGCCGTGTCGATGTCGCCGGCGGGCAGCGGTCATTGCGCATTCAAACCGGAAACCCACACATTAGGCAGCTGTTTCGGCATCTCATCGCTACCGCTTTGTTGGCCGTGATCACCGTCTTCCTCTGGCTGTCCCTGATCGGGTTCGCGCCTGGCGCTGATGCCCATCCCGCAGCGCACACCGATCTCGGCGACGACTTCGCCACGACACCAAAGTGAAAGGGAGGCAATGGATATGACTACTAACCGGATAACCAAGGGGTGCGCAACGAATCTCTCGGTGATCGGAAAAGTCTTCATCGGTGTTGTCGGAGCGGTTGTTTCGTTGGGCCTAGCCGCGCCCGCCGGCGCCAGCCCGGTGCCGCCTGCCAGCGTCCCAGGCTTCCTGGCCGCCGCACGGGCGGCGGGCGTCACCGGGGCGGATCCGGCGATGCTGGAAGACGGCTACGACGTGTGCTGGCAACTGTGGAATCAGCACGCCGAGGGCACTGCGGTGGCCACGGGCCTGGCGCGGGACCACCCAGGGGTGACAGTCCAGGAAGCGGCCAATTTTGTGCTCGCCGCATATCACGACCTGTGCCCGGTGCCCGGGGCGTACGACTACTGGGCTTACAGCACCGGCTAACGGTCGATCGTGCGGTCAGTGACTTTCCGGGTGCGTCCGTAGGAAGATGTGTTCGGTCGAATGGCCGAGAGGACGGGGCCGCATGGGAGTGGACTCCGGCAACAGTGATGCTCTACGCGTGATTGTGGCTGACGACGACCTCCTTCTTCGTGAAGGGCTGTCGAGTCTGCTCGGGCGCTCCGGGTTCGTCGTTGTCGGCCAGACCGGCAATGCCACCGAAACCCTCGCCATGGTCCGTGCGCAAAACCCGGACTTGCTCGTCGTCGACATCCGTATGCCGCCGACCAACACCACCGAGGGTCTTGACGTGGCCGGAGTCATCCGGGCTGAACTGTCCGAGATCGGCATTTTGGTTTTGTCGGCGCATGTCGAGGTCGAGCACGCGGTGGAGCTCTTGTCCAGCGGTCATGCCATCGGTTACCTACTCAAGAGTCGGGTGACCGACGTGGCGGAATTTGTCGATTCACTTCAGCGGATAGCCAATGGCGGCTCAGTAATCGATCCGGCGCTCATCCAGGAGTTGGTCTCCGGACGGCGACGCGAAGATCCGCTCGCTGTTCTCAGTCCGCGCGAACGTGAGGTGTTGGCGCTGATGGCGGAGGGGCGCACCAATGCGGGCCGCCGCGTTCGAGCGGTGATCACCTATCTCGAGTCCCGTTGACAACGTGATGATGTGTTGCCTTCCGCGGACTATCAGCTACCTGTCGGCGCTGGCCGGAAGCTTTGACGGGCCGAAGTATTCGCGAGACAGCAACCACGGCTGCGAAACTCCGAAAATAACGACCCTGGAAGCGGTCTCGCGGCTCCTCAGGAGAAGTTGGCCTGCGCGCAGGTGCTGGGCGAGGTGATGTTGACCCCGCTGTAGACCACCTGGATGTGCGTGCAGAGGATGACGTTGACCTTGGTCTGCGGTTGCCCGGTCCGCCAGTCCGTCGAGTCGATCCGGCCGGTGGTCTGGTATTTCTCCGGCGGCCCGTCACCCAGGTAGATCGTGGTGATCTCGTCGTTCCCGCCTTCTTTCATGACCCGGTCGTACTGTGCGGTAGCGTGCACGTCCATGTAGGCCAGCCGGTCGCTGGAACGCACCTCCGTGCTTTGCCGCGACCACAGGTCGTGCGGGAAGCCGCTCACACCGTCCGGGGTCTTCATGTCGGCGCCGACGGTGAAGTCGCAACTGCCGATCACAGGATGGCAATCCAGCCGGGCGTAGGTCTCCAGCTGGTTCGGGCCGTCGAGCGGAAACAGATTGGTGGCGTTGTTACTGGCCGCCAGCGCCACGGGAGGTGTCGACGCCAGCACCACAGCGACACCCGCGATCGCCGTCGCCAGTCGCATCATCTGCAGCTCCTCATCAGCCGAACCTGAGCAGAACTTACGCTGCGCCTACTCGTCGTAGGTGACTTCCACGGAATCGGTTTCCGGGTGGGATTGGCAGGCCAGGATCAGCCCGTCGTCGAGGTCCTGCTGCTCGAGGACGTCGTTGACCTCCATGGTCACTTTGCCGTTGCGCAGGGTGGTGGCGCAGGCGCCGCAATGGCCCTCGCGGCAGGAGAACGGCGCGTCCAAGCCGGCGTCCAGAAGCACGTCGAGCAGCTTCGCTTTGCGCGGCCACGAGACGGTATGGGTCTGCCCGTCCAGCTCGACGACGGCGGTGGCCGGCGGCTCGTCACCGTCGTCCTCAATTGTCACCGCGGCGAACGGATCGGTGTCCAGCGACCGGAACACCTCGATATGCACTTGCGGGGCAGGCACTTTCAGAGCTTCGAGGGCTTCGCGCGCGGCCGCCATGAACGGTCCGGGCCCGCAGATGAACGCCTGCCGGTCGGTGAACGGGGCGGCCAGTTGAGCCAGCGCCGTCGCTGACGGCAGCCCTTGCAACGACTCCAGCCAATGCACCACGGTCAACCGGTCCGGGTACTTAGCGGCCAGTTCGCGCAACGCGTCACCGAAGATCACCGACCGCTCCTCACGGTTGGCGTAGAGCAGCACCACCTGCCCGCCGCCTTCGGATAGCGCCGACTTGCAGATCGACATGATCGGCGTGATTCCGCTGCCCGCGGCTAACATCAGGAAGTTGTCGTCAAGTGTCTTGGGCACGAAGGTGCCCGACGGCGCCAGCACGTGAATCCGCATGCCGGGATGAGCGTGGTCGCATAGCCAGTTCGACGCGTAGCCGTCTTTGTCCCGTTTGACGGTGACGGTCATCGCTTCGTCGATGAACGGCGAGCTGCACAGCGAGTAGCAGCGGGCCACCGACCCGGTGCGGTCGCTGGGAATGCGCAACGTCAGGAACTGGCCGGGGGCGTAGCGCAGCCGCTCGGCGGGTATCTCGGCACCGTCGGGCACCGTGAACACCAGCGACCGCGCATCCTCGGTCTCGGTGACGACGTCGGCGATCTGCAGTTCCAGGACGTGGCTGCCGAGCGGTTCGTCGGGAATTGTGTCTGTCACAACCCCGCCCTTCCTTCTGTCATAACTAGAACAGGTTACAGAAACCTCGATCAGTATCGCTACCAGCCGCAGGCATACCCTGCTCGACACAAATCGGAACGTGTTCTAGTCTCTGTTCTAAGTAAGCCACCTATGGAGGGAACCCGTGACGTCCATTGAACAACGTGACGCCCAGTCGGTCCTAGACGGCATCGACGAACTGCTGCCAAAGTTGCGGCAGCGAGCCCAGGAGACTGAGGACCTGCGCCGGTTGCCGGATGCCACGGTGAGTGAGCTTCAGGAGATCGGCTTCTTCCGGTTGCTGCAGCCCACGCAGTGGGGCGGCCTGGAATGTGACCCCGCGGTGTTCTACGAGGCCGCTCGCCGGCTGGCCAGCGCGTGTGGGTCCACCGGGTGGGTGAGCTCGATCATCGGTGTGCACAACTGGCACCTGGCGCTCTTCGACCAGCAGGCCCAGGAGGAGGTCTGGGGCGAGGACAGCAACGTCCGCATTTCGTCGTCCTATGCCCCGATGGGCGCGGGCGTGGTGGTCGACGGCGGTTACCTGGTGAGCGGATCGTGGAACTGGTCGTCGGGCTGTGACCACGCCACGTGGGCGTTCCTGGGTGGTCCCGTCATCAAGGACGGCCGGCCAGTCGACTTCGGCAGCTTCCTGATCCCACGCACCGAGTACCGCATCGACGACGTCTGGCACGTGGTGGGCCTGAAGGGCACCGGCAGTAACACCGTGATCGTCAAGGATGTCTTCGTCCCGCGGCACCGGTTCCTGTCCTACAAGGCCATGAACGACGGCACCGCCGGCGGCTACCTGACGAACAACGCTCCGGTCTACAAGATGCCTTGGGGCACAATGCATCCCACGACGATCTCGGCTCCGATTGTCGGCATGGCCTACGGCGCCTACGAGGCGCACGTGGAGCATCAGGGCAAGCGGGTGCGCGCGGCGTTCGCCGGGGAGAAGGCCAAGGACGACCCGTTCGCCAAGGTCCGCATCGCCGAGGCGGCCAGCGACATCGACGCGGCGTGGCGCCAGTTGAGCGGCAACGTCGCCGACGAGTTCGCGCTGCTGGCGGCCGGCAAGGAGATCCCGTTCGACCTGCGTGCCCGTGCCCGCCGCGACCAGGTCCGCGCCACCGGACGGGCGATCGCCTCGGTCGACCGGTTGTTCGAGGCCTCCGGGGCCACGGCGCTGGCCAACGACGCACCGGTGCAACGCTTCTGGCGCGATGCACATGCCGGCCGGGTGCACGCGGCCAACGACCCCGAGCGGGCGTATGTGATCTTCGGGAACCACGAGTTCGGGCTGCCGCCCGGCGACACGATGGTCTAATGACGGCGACGGAAGAGCTCACCTTCGAATCCACCTCTCGCTACGCGGAGGTCGACGTTGACGGACCATTGAAACTGCACTACCACGAAGCCGGCGTCGGCAACGACCAGACGGTGGTGCTGCTGCACGGCGGCGGTCCCGGGGCGGCGAGCTGGACGAACTTCTCGCGCAACATCCCGGTGCTGGCACAGCGGTTCCACGTGTTGGCCGTCGACCAACCCGGCTACGGCCACTCCGACAAACGCGCGGAGCACGGGCAGTTCAACCACTACGCCGCCAGGGCCCTGAAAGGACTCTTCGACCAGCTGGGCCTGGGACGTGTTCCGTTGGTGGGCAATTCGCTGGGTGGCGGCACCGCGGTCCGGTTCGCGCTCGACTACCCCGACAAAGCCGGCCGGCTGGTCCTGATGGGCCCCGGCGGGCTGAGCGTCAACCTGTTCGCCCCCGACCCCACCGAGGGCGTCAAGCGGCTGGGCAAGTTCTCCGTCGAGCCGACCCGGGACAACCTCGAGGCGTTCTTGCGGGTGATGGTCTTCGACCAGAAGCTGATCACCCCGCAACTGGTGGACGAGCGCTTCGCGTTGGCCTCCACGCCGGAATCGCTGACGGCGACCCGGGCGATGGGAATGTCGTTCTCGGGGGCCGATTTCGAGCTCGGCATGATGTGGCGCGAGGTGTACAAGCTGCGCCAGCCGGTGCTGCTGCTCTGGGGACGTGAGGACCGGGTCAACCCGCTGGATGGCGCGCTGGTCGCGCTGAAAACCATCCCGCGAGCGCAGCTGCATGTTTTCGGGCAATGTGGACACTGGGCGCAGGTGGAGAAGTTCGACGAGTTCAACAAGCTGACCATTGATTTCCTGGGAGGTGCGTGATGAGCATCCGTTCGCTGGGCTACCTGCGCATCGAATCCACCGATGTCGCGGCATGGCGCGAATACGGGCTGAAAGTCCTCGGCATGGTCGAGGGCAAGGGGTCGACCGAAGGCGCGCTCTATCTGCGGATGGACGATTTCCCGGCCCGGCTGGTGATCGTGCCCGGTGAGCTGGACCGGTTGTCGGAAGCCGGTTGGGAATGCGCGAATGCCGCAGGCCTGCAGGAAATCCGGAACCGGCTCGACGTGGAGGGCACACCGTACAAGGAGGCCACCGCTGCCGAGCTCGCGGATCGGCGGGTCGACGAGATGATCCGGTTCTCCGATCCCTCGGGCAACTGCTTGGAGGTTTTCCACGGCGCCGCCCTGGAGCACCGCCGGGTGGTCAGCCCGTACGGGCACAAGTTCGTCACCGCCGAACAGGGCCTAGGGCACGTGGTGCTGACCACCCGCGACGACGAAGAGTCGCTGCACTTCTATCGCGATGTGCTCGACTTCAAGCTGCGCGACTCGATGCGACTGCCACCGCAATTGGTGGGCCGGCCCGCGGACGGGGCGCCGGCCTGGCTGCGATTCTTCGGCTGCAACCCGCGCCACCACAGCCTCGCCTTCATGCCCGGTCAGACCCCCAGCGGCATCGTGCACCTGATGATCGAGGTCGGCGAAGCCGACGACGTCGGGCTGTGTCTGGACCGCGCGCTGCGGCGCAAGGTGCCGATGTCGGCCACGCTGGGCCGGCACGTCAACGACCTGATGCTGTCGTTCTACATGAAGACGCCCAGTGGTTTCGACGTCGAATTCGGTTGTGAGGGTAGAACAGTCGAGGAAGAAGGCTGGATTG
>DASQRI010000639.1:0-7001 GCA_035642975.1 Mycobacterium sp. | reverse complement strand
AGCTCATCGGCTGATGTTGGACGATCGGCTGAAGCCAGCGTGGATACTCGTGGGTGGGAACGAAGCCGGTGGAAAAGAACATCAACACTCCCCAGACGATCTCGCTGGCCTCTACCACGATGGTGTTCGCCGCGTACAAGGCCAGCGTGATGACGGCCATCGTGAACGCGACCCCGAAGGCAATAGGGACGAACAGCCACGCCACCGAGGCCAGGATCCCCTGCCGGAAGCGGAAACCGAGTACGAGCCCGGCGCACATGATGACCGCAGTGGTTCCCACGATCCGGACCGCATCGGCCGCCAGTCTCGAAAGCAGGCCCGATGCCCGGTGCACGGGCAGCACCCACAATCGGGAAAGCAAGCCGTCTGTGCGTTCACGCATGAGACCGATCCCGCCGACCATCGACCCCGACATGGCCCCGACCATCGCGATCAGCGGGACGCTGCCATAGAGAGCGCTGTGCCCGGTGAGCTGCGAAACCCCGTTTCCCAGAACGATGTTGACTGTCACCAGCAATGCAACGGGCATGGCCAGCGACTCGAGCACGGTCGCAGGATCGCGGCCCCACCGGCGAAGTAATCGCGCGGTGAGTATCGAGGTGTGCGGAACGAGCCGCCGAGCTGAGCTCTCTGTAGCGTCACCGCTGGCCGCGCGGCGGACATCGCCGAATGCACCGCGCGCGACGGTCGTCTTGTCCTCCGATGCGACAGACATCAGCGCCGCCTTGTGGAAATGAGAACGTGCAGCGGAAGCACAATCACTGTGCCGGCCGTCAACCAGATCAGTGGCGGGCTGATCACAGACCAACTCACCGCACCGGCCGCAGGCGTGCTGTCCCCGGCCAACGCGCGAAGCGCATAGACGTACTGGGATACCGGTTGATCCCGGACGAATCCCCGTATCCAACTGGGAAACCGTTCGACCGGTTCCAGGCCGGCCGACAACAGACCCAGGACAAATATCGGCGGCAGCAGTAAGGGCGTGGTGGCTTCGGGATTCTTGTTCGCGGCGCCGATCAGGTCTCCGAGCAACGCCAGGGCCGCGCCGATCAGCAGCACCAACAGCAAGAACCCCACAGTGTGAGCCACGTGGCCGTAGAACCGGAACCCAATCACATAGCCGCACGCCAGTGAGACCACGAGCGCGATGCAGCAGCGGTACATGCTGGCCGACATGCGTGCGGCCAACGGTGTCAGCGGGGCGATCGGCGAGGCTTTGAACCGCCGGTCGATGCCCTGCACCGAGTCGGTCGCTGACCGGAGCGCCGCCGATATGGCGGCGAACGAGATCGCTACCAGCGCAATCAGCGGCATCAGATACTGCGCATAGCTACTCGTGCCCTGGGTGAAGGCGCCCATGAACTGTTTGAGCGGGAGATAGAAGTTGACCGTGAACATGATCGGCGCGGCGACTTGGGTGCCAAACTCTCCGTTGCGCAAAGTGGGCTTGATTACGCGAACCGTCAGCACCCACCATTGCTGAACGGTGGATGTCGCCGGCCGGACAGCCGCGATATCGGTCACGGGAGCACTTCCGCATCCGAGCGTGTCGCGGACGTGTCGGCGGTGCGCTCCCAACGATGCCGACCGGACGCGTCGCCGGGTTCGCCGACTTCGACGCGCGTCACGGGCGTGTCGCCATTGCGCTCCAAACGATGCCGCCCCGACGGGCCTTCGGGTTCTTCGGGTTCAACACGCACCGCAGATGTGTCGCCGTTTTCCCGAGATGTCAGCGCGAGAAACACCTCGTCAAGCGAGGGTCGTCGCAAAGCGATGTCGACCAACTCGATGTTCGCCGCGTTCAAGTGATACAGGGCCTCCACGAGGGTGTTTGGGCCGTCGGGGGCGGGCATCGCGATGCGGTCGGATGCCGTTGTCAGCGCCGCCCGGTTCTGCTCCGGCAACAACGAACCGAGCGCCTCGGCCATCGCGGGCAGATCCTTCATGTCGCGCGGGACGATTTCGCAGTAGGTTGCTCCAGTACGCTCCTTGAGCTCGTCGGCCGTTCCCTCCGCGATGATCGTGCCGTGATCGATCACGATGATGCGGTCACTGAGCGCGTCGGCCTCTTCCAGGTATTGGGTCGTCAACAACGTGGCGATGCCGGCCTCCTTGAAGTCGGAAACCAGCTCCCAGATGCTTTGTCGACTTCGCGGATCCAGTCCGGTCGTGGGTTCATCCAAAAACACCACTTCTGGGCGGACCACTAATCCGCAGGCGATATCGATCCGTCGGCGCATCCCGCCGGAATATGTACCGACACTCCGGTCAGCCGCGTCAACCAGGTCAAAGTGGTCGAGAAGGTCCTTCGCCCGCGATCGCGCCTCCGACTTCTTCAGCCCCTGCAGGCGACCGAACATCACCAGGTTTTCCCGGCCGGTCAGCATGTCGTCGACGGCCACCTGCTGGCCGGTGAGCATGATCGACCGCCGCACTCCGGCCGGGTCGGAAGCGACGTCATGCCCGGCGACCTCCGCGTGACCGCGATCCGGCCGCGTCAGCGTCGACAGGATGTCCACCGTGGTGGTCTTACCGGCCCCGTTGGGGCCCAGTAAGCCGAGGACCTCTCCACGACCGACCTTGAAGCTGATGTCGGCCAGCGCAACAACGGAACCGAAGGTCTTTCTGACCCCGTCGACGACCACCGCATTATCGCTGTCGGGCATTCGCCTCTTGGGCATTCGACTCTTGGGCATCGCCGCTCCTATGCCTCAGTCGACGACAAGTCCACCAGGGACAGTTCATCGCTGGCCAAGTCTATTTCACTCTCGGCGACCGCCTCCCGGGTCAATTCCATCACAGTGGTCGAGAACGCATCGGCGAGTGAACCCGCCCGTGCCGGGTCGATGCGGCGGCTGTCATACCACCAATCCAGATGCAGCACACCGGCCGCGCGATACACCCGGAGTTCGACGGCGTGACCCAGGCCCGGGATGGTCTCGCGCACCGGCATCGCCGTGTCGGCGTCGAACTGAACCGGAGCATCATCGGCTGGCACGGCCGGCAGATCGGGAATCGCGCCCAGGTACGAGAAAAAAATGTCAGCCGGGGGCGTGGCACCGAGCAGCCGTGCGGTCGGCGCGTACATGTACCGCAACAGCCCGTATCCGATTCCGTAGTGCGGCACGGCGCTCAGCGTGTCGTGCACGTCGTCCATCAGTTGCCTGGCGCTCGCATCTTGGCTCTTCGCGCAGGCGAGAGCGACGGGATAGACGGTGGTGAACCAGCCAACCGTCCGGCGCAGGTCGACATCGGGTTTGAGCACCGACCGGCCCGGCCCACCGAGGTCAACCGCGAGGGAACCGTCACCGACCGTGGCCGCGATCGTCCGGCCCAGTGCAGCCAGCAGAATTTCCTCGACCGGTGCCCGCAGCCGGCGCCGCGCGTCATCGATTTCGGTTGTTTCCGCGACGGTCAGCGTCGACGACAGTCTCACGAGGTCGTCCACCGCAGGCGGTTGCGATACCTGGCCCGCCATGCGCAGGGTCGCTTTAGCCGCGGTCTCCAGCCAGAAATCGCGGCTTTCCAGCACCGCGGGATGGGCAGCCAGCCCTGCGCACCGTTGTGACCATTCACGCCATGGTGTGGTGACGGGTTGCAGCGCAATCTCTTCGCCGGCCAGCCGTTGCCCTAATGCGGTGAAGATGTCGGTGAGCAGGATGTCGCGCGACGCATTGTCACCGACAATCCCATGCACGCTGATCGCCAGATAGCACGGGCCGTCCGCCGCGCCGCGGATATAGCTGGCGGTCATCGGCTGGCTCGAGAGGTCCTGGGCCCGGATCTGCCCCTTGACGATCTCGAACACGGCTTCCCGCTCCTGAGAGCTTCCCGGCTGGACATCATCCGGAAGCGAGTGTTTGCCCAGCTCGGTGAACTCCTGCGGATCGCCGATATGCTGCTCCCATGTTCCGGCGCGCTCCGCGATCCGCAACCGCAGCGCATCGTGCTGGTTCGTCACCGCGGTGAGCACCGCGCGGATGTCCTCGACCTGCAGATCGGGGCGAAGTCGCAGAATCAGCGGAATACGCCAGCGGCCGGCCTCCCGCAGCCCATGCGCGAGGAAGTGCTCGATGTTGGGGGGAACAGGCGGATGCACCACATCGTTCGGCGACTGGCGCGCCAGCCCGCCCGCCGCGTAGCGGGCGATCAGGGTCTTGGCGAGAGCGGCCACGGTCTGGTTCTGGTAGAGGTCCTGCGGTGTGAGGTCCAGTCCTTCGTTGGCGGCGGTCATCGCGACGCTAATGGCGATCAGTGAGTCGCCGCCGAGTTCGAAGAAGTTGGCGTTCCGGTCGATCGAGCCGACACCGAGACACTGCGCCCAGATGCGCTGCAGCGTCTCTTCCATCCGCGACGTGCCGTTCGTGGCCGCATGTGTAGGGGTGGCGGCGCCAGCTGACGGCGCCGTGTAATTCGTCGCAGTGGTACCCTCTGCCCGCCCGACGGTTGGCTGGTAATCGACCCAGTGCCGTTGCCGCACAAAGGGATATCCTGGAAGCGAAGCCAGTTGCGGCCGGTAGCCGGCTGACTGCGGCGTCCAGTCGATGTCGATACCCGCTGACCAGAGTTGTCCGAGGGCGAACAGAAAGGTGTCGCGATCGCTGCGGTTCTGAGCTTGGTGGCGCATGAAGCGAACGGCGCGGTGCCCGCTTGACCACCTCGGGTGACGCATCGCCGATCCTGTCAAACTTCCGCCAGGACCGACCTCGACCAGGACCCGGCTCGGATCGGCGAGCAGCACATCGAGTTCGTCCGCGAACCTGACGGTTGCCCGGATTTGACGCGCCCACGTCGCAGGATTGGTCGCTTCGCCGGCCGACATCCAGGTTCCGGTGACGTTGGAAAGCAACGGTATCTGTGGTTCGCGAAGCGTCAGGCGGGACAGGAAGCCGGTGAACTCCGGGATCACGGAATCCATCAACCGTGAATGGAACGCATGCGATGTGCGTACCCGACGAGCCACGATCTTGTGTTCGGCGAGGTGATCGGTGAACTTGCGGATGTGTTCGTCGGATCCCGCAACGACGCAGCCGCCCGGATCGTTGACCGCGGCGAGGTCGACGTCCGGCGTAAGGTACTCGGCGATGGCATCGGGGCTCAGCGCCACCGCAACCATGACGCCACGGGGCGCGGCATGCATTAGGCGAGCGCGCATCGACACCGCCTTGGCTGCCGTTGAGAGGTCGAAGATGCCCGCGACGGTGGCCGCCACATACTCGCCGATGCTGTGTCCCGCCAACGCCGCCGCGCGGACACCGTAGGAGTCAATCAACTTCGCCAACGCGTACTCCACGGCGAAGAGGGCCGGTTGGGCTCGGTCGGTTCGCTCCAGGTTCCGTGCTGCCCCGTCGAATACCTCCGCACGCAGGTCGATCCCCAACTCCTTGTCGAACGCTGCTGTGCACTCATCGAAGTGCTGGGCGAACACGGGCTCAGACTCATAGAGGCCCCGCCCCATGCCGACGTACTGAGCGCCCTGCCCTGGGAAAAGGAAAACGACTCGCTCGGCGCTCGGTTCCACGGTCACCGACTCACCGACGAAAACGTTGTCGTGCTCCGAAGCTTTCAGCACATTTGCCGCGTGCTGCCGATCGTTGACGACCGCCGCCATCCGGATGTTTTCTTTCCGGCGGCCCGCAAGGGTGAACGCGACGTCAGACAAGTTGAGCTCATCCGGGCCGGACAATTCGGCGGCAAGAGCTGAGCGTGAGTCCTCCAGGGCTTCGGCCGTCCGAGCCGACAAGAGGAGAACCTGCGGACCGGGCTCGATGTCAGACCCCGACAGGGCCGGTGCCTCTTCGAGGACAACATGCGCGTTGGTGCCGCCCACACCGAACGCGCTGACCCCCGCGCGCCGGACGCCGTCCCATTCCCAGGGACCGTACTCGCCGCGCACGACGAAAGGCCCCCGGTCGAGGTGCAATTCGGGGTTGGGGCTGGTGAAGTGCAGCGTTGCCGGAATTGCCCGGTGCTTGAGGCAGAGAATCGCCTTGATCAGGCCGGCCATGCCGGCCGCGGTCTCCAGGTGACCGATGTTGGACTTGACCGAACCGACGAAGCACGGGCCGGGTCTGGGCGCACCCGAAATTTCGAAAGCTTGCCGCAGCCCTTCGATTTCGATCGGGTCGCCAAGCGGCGTGCCGGTCCCATGAGTCTCGACATAGCTCACGGTCGACGCGTCGATGTCGGCCACCGCATGCGCCTCCGCGATGACCTCGGCCTGACCGACGGCATTGGGCGCCGCGTACGTCATTTTCGTCGATCCGTCGTTGTTGATCGCCGATCCCCTGATCACGGCGTGAATGCGGTCCCCGTCTTCGACGGCGGCCTGCAACGACTTGACCACCACGACAGCGACTCCGCTGCCGAAGATGGTGCCGTCGGCCCGCACATCGAACGGCCGGCAATGGCCGCTGGGCGACACCATCGATCCGGCTTGGTACCAGTACCCGACATGGTGCGGGACCCGGATCGACGCGCCACCGGCCAGTGCCATGTCGCATTCACCATTCAGAATGCTTTGGCAGGCCAGATGAAGCGCGACCAGCGACGACGAACATGCCGTCTGAACCGAGAGCGCGGGACCGCGCAGATTGAACTGGTGCGCCACCCGGGTCGCCAGGTGATCCTTGTCGTTCTGCAGCGACAGGTCGACCATCTCGAAAGTGGCGCCCTGCCCGATGATCGCGTAGGAATCGCGGTGCGACATGAGGTTGTGGAGCAGATACCCGCTGGCGGAGCTTGTTCCGTACACCCCGACCGAATCGTCGTTCTGCGCGGGGTCGTAGCCGGCGTCTTCCAGCGCATGCCACGCACACTGCAGGAACAGCCGGTGTTGCGGATCCGTCATGCGAGCGGCCTGCGGAGTGAAGCCGAAGAAATCGGGGTCGAATTCGTCTATCCCATCCAGTAGCGCCGCACGCTTGACGTACGCATGATTTGCCAGCGACTTTTCGCCGACGCCGGCGGCGATGAGCTCGTCCTCCGACAACGTGACGATC
>DASQRI010000638.1:0-10123 GCA_035642975.1 Mycobacterium sp. | reverse complement strand
CTGACTCCCGCACGTTCGGCGATCTCGTCCATGCCTGCGGCGTGGTATCCGCGATCGACAAAAATGTCGCTGGCCGCGATGAGCAGTTGGCCACGACGCTCGTCACGCGGCAGCCGGTTGCCGCGCCGAGCGGAGGTGCCGGGCTTGACCCCACTCCTTTCGGCGGCGTTGGCAAGATCGCTCATCGGGTCCTCAATCTGATCGTCGTAGCGCCGGTGTACCGATGCGCGACTAGTCGCAACGACACTACTACTCGCTGACATTTCTGCTCGCCACTCACGCGCCGAATGTCGGTAGACCAGCGTCGTACGGATCCCTTCTGGCGCGCCGAGAGTCCCAGCTAGCGGCGGTTGTGCCATCCTGGGAAAGTGACCTACGACCCGGATCGGCGCGGGGGCAACCGGGCACCGGTGCTCCGCGACGACTGGCGAGAACCGCTGCGCGCCCAGCGCGACCCGCTCGCATGGGGCTCGGGGCGGGTCCGGTCGAATCGGGACAGCAGCCGCTGGCGCAAACAGAGCTGGCTGGGACGCTTTGTATCCACCTACGGCTGGCGCGCCTATGCGCTGCCGATACTTGTTGCCGTCACGTCGGTGGTGATCTATCAGACGGTCACCGGGACGGGCCCGCCCGCGCCCGCTTCCGGTCAGCCGGTGCAGGGTCCGCCGAAAATCGGCGCGGTGGGCACGGTCATCATCGACGCCCCGCCGCGCGGTCTGACGCAGTTCGACGCCAACCTGCCAACCGGGATGCTGCCCAACGGCGGCGCATACACCGAAGCCGGCAACAAGACATGGCACGTCGTCCCGGGTGGCACGCCGCAAGTCGGGCAAGGCACCGCCAAGGTGTTCAAATACACCGTAGAAGTCGAAAACGGTATGGACCCCACCGCGTTCGGCGGTGACGACGCGTTGGCGAGCATGGTCGACCAGACGCTAGCCAACCCCAAGAGCTGGATACACGACGCGCAGTTCGCGTTCGTCAGGATCGACGCGACCGACAAAAGCAAACCCGACATCCGCATCTCGCTGAGCTCACCGATGACCGTGCGGGAAGGCTGCGGCTACGAGTTCCCGCTTGAAACGTCCTGCTACAACCCGTCCTACGGGGCTGAAGTCCAACCACGGGTGTTCCTCAACGAGGCACGTTGGGTGCGCGGCGCGGTGTCCTTTGAGGGCGATGTGGGTTCGTATCGGCAATATCTGATCAACCACGAGGTGGGCCACGCCATCGGGTATCTGCGCCACGAGCCCTGCGACAAGCAGGGCGGTTTGGCGCCGATCATGATGCAGCAGACCTTCTCGACCGGCAACGACGACGACGCGAAATTCGACCCGGAATGGGTCAAAGCCGACGGCAAGACCTGCCGGTTCAACCCCTGGCCCTACCCGATCGCCTAGCGGTGTCGACGTCATTGCCACCGCTGGTTGAACCGGCCGCCGAATTGACCCGCGACGAGGTTGCCCGCTACAGCCGGCATCTCGTCATCCCCGATCTGGGTGTCGACGGGCAGAAGCGGCTGAAGAACGCGCGGGTGCTGGTGATCGGTGCCGGGGGGCTTGGCGCACCGACACTGCTGTATCTGGCCGCGGCGGGCGTCGGCACGATCGGCATCGTCGACTATGACGTCGTCGAGGAATCGAATCTGCAACGGCAGATCATCCACGGCGTCTCCGACATCGGCCGATCGAAGGCGCAGTCCGCGCGCGACTCGATCGCCGAGGTCAACCCGCTGGTGGCGGTGCGCCTGCACGAGGTGCGGCTGGAGCCGCACAACGCTGTCGAGCTCTTCGAGCAATACGACCTGATCCTTGACGGCACTGACAACTTCGCCACTCGGTACTTGGTCAACGACGCCGCGATACTGGCGCACAAGCCCTACGTGTGGGGATCGATCTACCGGTTCCAAGGCCAGGTTTCGGTGTTCTGGGAGGACGCTCCCGGCGGGCGCGGTCTCAACTATCGCGACCTGTACCCGGAGGCGCCCCCGCCGGGCTTGGTGCCGTCCTGCGCCGAAGGCGGTGTGCTGGGCGTGGTGTGCGCGTCGATCGCGGCGGTGATGAGCACCGAGGCGATCAAGCTGATCACCGGAATCGGCGAGCCGCTGCTGGGCCGGCTGATGGTGTACGACGCGTTGGCGATGAGCTATCGCACCATCACCGTCCGGAAGGACCCGTCCACGCGCACGATCACCGAGCTCGTCGACTACGAGGAATTCTGCGGGGCGGTGTCGGGGGAGGCTGGCGTCGCCGCCGCCGCGGACTCCGCGATCACTCCACGCCAACTGCGCGACTTACTGGACTCGGGCAGCAAAGTCGCCCTGATTGACGTGCGTGAGCCGGTGGAATGGGACATCAACCACATCGACGGCGCGACGTTGATCCCCAAGTCGACGATCAGCTCGGGCGAGGGCTTGGCCAAGCTGCTGCCGCAGGATCGGGTGCCCGTGCTGTACTGCAAGACCGGAGTGCGCTCGGCGGAGGTCCTGGCCGCGGTGAAGCAAGCCGGGTTTGCCGACGCGTTGCACCTGCAGGGCGGGATCGTGGCATGGGCCGAACAGATGCAGCCCGACATGGTGATGTACTGACCCGCTGCGGGCAGCCGGGTCTTCGTGTCTAGTGCCGAGAGTTCGCTGGGCCCGATTAGGCTAGCCGGGTGACTGTCGAGCCGCCGCCCGAACATGTGCTGGCGGCGTTCGGTTTGAGCGGCGTTCGGCCGATACCCTTGGGCGCCAGCTGGGAGGGCGGCTGGCGGTGCGGCGAAGTGGTGTTTTCGATGGTCGCCGACAACGCCCGCGCCGCGTGGTCCGCTCGGGTACGTGAGACGTTGTTCGTCGACGGCGTGCGGCTGGCCCGACCGGTTCGGTCGACCGACGGGCGCTACGTGGTTTCCGGTTGGCGAGCAGACACTTTCGTGGCCGGCCAACCCGAGCCGCGGCACGACGAGGTGGTGTCCGCCGCGGTGCGGCTGCACGAGGCTACCGGCAAGCTGGAACGGCCGCGATTCCTCACCCAGGGGCCCACCGCGCCGTGGGCCGACGTCGATGTCTTCATCGCCGCCGATCGTGCCGCCTGGGAAGACCGGCCGCTGCAGTCGGTTCCGGCGGCCGCGCGGGCGACGTCGCCGACGGCGGACGGCCAGCGGTCGGTCGAACTGATCGGCCAGCTTGCCGGACTGCGACGGCCCACCAAAAGCCCCAACCAGCTGGTGGACGGCGATCTCTACGGAACCGTGCTGTTCGCAGGTGCCGCCGCCCCAGGGATAACTGACATCACGCCGTACTGGCGGCCCGCGTCGTGGGCGGCGGGAGTGGTCGTCATCGACGCGTTGTCATGGGGTGATGCCGACGAAGGGCTCATCGATCGCTGGAACGCGCTGCCGGAGTGGCCGCAGATGCTGTTGCGCGCGTTGATGTTCAGGCTCGCTGTCCATGCCCTGCATCCGCGCTCGACGGCTGCCGCCTTCCCGGGTCTGGCCCGCACGGCCGCCCTGGTGCGGCTGATCCTCTAATCCGGAAACTCGTAACGGACTTCCTCGAGCGGGACCTTGCCGTCGTCGGCCAGAACTCCCTCTGCCCGAAGCAATTCCAGCTGTCGGGTGGTTAGGTGCCGCGCGGGCCGGCCAGAAGCGGTGATCACCCGGTGCCAGGGCAAGTCCAACGAGTCGATACGCATGATGTATCCGACAATGCGCGGGCTGGAAAGCCCTGCGACAGCGGCGATATCACCGTAGGTCGAGACCCGGCCGGAGGGGATCGACGCGACCAGCGCGCGCACCCGCTCGATCTGTTCATCGGTCACCGGCGCCACGGTCAGTACATCCGCTCGCGGATCAGCGCGGCGACGTCGGCGGGTTTGGTCTCCGCCACCATGTGGTTGCAGTCGAAATGCACCAGCCGAAAATCGGCACCCAGCCGGTCCTCGAGGCTGGTGATCAGCCGGTCGGTGACATATGGCGGCGACGTCCGCGCGGCTCGTACCAATGTCGTTTCAATTCCTTTGGGCGGCAACAGGATTTCCCGGGCCAGCTCACTCCAATAGGACATCATCGCGGGCAGGCTGATCCGCCAACCGTACCGTCCGTCCGGCAGCGCGACGAGGTGATCGTCGAGTTCGGCGTCGAGCGCGGCCGGGTCCACATCAGCCCACGAGCCGTTGGCTTTCTCGGCGCGGGCTTCCGTGGCGTCCGGGTAGTCGGGGGAGGCGAGCATGGCGTCCGCGATCTCACGTATCCGGCCGCCGTCCAGGCCAACGGCGGGGTCGAGCAGCACCAGGGCGGCGACCCGGTCGGGATGTGCGGCGGCCAGGTGCAGGGCGACCGCGGCTCCGAACGAATGCGCAACCACCGCAACGGGGCTGTCGGCTTGCTGCTCGAGCAACTCGGCCAGCGCGGCGACGTTCGCATCGATCGTCCAGGGCGCCGCCCACGACGACCTGCCATGTCCGATCAGATCGGGTGCGGCAACGGTGATCTCGGTCAGGTGTTGAGTCGCCAGCGGTTCCCAGCGCTTCCCGTGCCCGGTCAGGCCATGCAGCGCCAGTAGCTGTAGCGGGCCGGCGGGGCCGTAGCGGTGCACGTGCAGGCGGGTCACGCGTCGATGGTGCCAGTTCTACGTTGCTGACTCACCGGCGGCCGGGCCGACTTGTCGTACCCCCGTGGTGTCATGCCGCTATGTCTTACCGCTGGGGCCCGGAAGCCCGCGCTGTGCTCGATCCCGAACTGCGCGGGCTGGTTCGGGTGCTGGGCGGACCCGGAACGGGCAAGAGCTGCCTGCTGATCGACGTCGCCGCTGCGCGTATCGCCGCAGGAGCCGATCCGGAATCGGTGCTGCTGCTGACGGGTTCGGGCCGGATCGGGGCCCAGGCCCGTAGCGCGTTGACGATGAAGTTGCTCGGCGCGCAGCAGGCCGGTCCTTGCCGCAGGGTGATCCGCCAGCCGTTGGTGCGCAGCGTGCACAGCTACGCGTTCGCGGTGCTGCGGCTGGCGGCGCAGCGCGCCGGTGGTCCACCGCCCCGGCTGGTGACCAGCGCCGAACAGGACGCAATCATCGCCGAGTTGCTCGCCGGCGACATCGAGGACGGCCCCGACGTGACGGCGTCGTGGCCCGCTGAGCTGCGGGCCGCCTTGGGCACCGCGGGTTTTGCCGCCGAACTGCGTGAGCTGCTCACCCGGTGCGCCGAACGCGGCGTCGACCCGCAGCAGCTGGAGCGGCTGGGCCGGCTGCACGGTCGGCCGGAATGGGTGGCCGCGGGCCAATTCGCGCACAGATACGAGCAAGTGATGCTGCTGCGGGCGGCGGTCGGAACCGCCGCGCCACAGGCGACCACTCCGGCGGTGGGGGCCGCCGAACTGGTCGGCGCTGCGCTGGAGGCGCTCGCCGCCGATCCGGAGCTGCTGGCCGCCGAGCGCGCCCGGATCGGTGTTCTGCTCGTTGACGATGCCCAGCAGCTCGACCCGCAGGCCGCCGTGCTGGTTCGGGTGCTGGCCGCTGGCGCGGACCTGACGCTGCTGGCCGGCGACCCCACCCAGGCGGTGTTCGGCTTCCGCGGCGCCGAGCCGGCGGCGCTGCTGGGCGACAGATCCCCCTCGGTGACGCTGACCGAGTCACACCGGTGCGCTCCGGCGGTGGCGCGGGCAGTCTCGGGCATCGCCGGCCGACTCACCGGCGGCTGCGAAATCGAGGGCACTGGCGAGGATTCCGGATCGCTGACGGTCAAGCTGGCCGCCTCCGCCGGCGCCGAGGCGACGCTGATCGCCGATTGTCTGCGGCGCGCGCACCTCGTCGACGGGCTGCCGTGGTCACGGATGGCGGTCATCGTCAGGTCGGTGCCGCGTGCCGCGGCCGGGCTGACGCAGGCGCTGGCGCGAGCCGGTGTTCCAGTGGCCCCGTCGGCGGTCACGGGTCCTTTGGCCGAGCAGCCCGCGGCGCAGGCGTTGCTGACCGTGCTGGCCGCCACCGCCGACGGGCTGGACGCCGAGCAGGCGGTGACGTTGCTGACCGGACCGATCGGTCGCGTCGACCCGGTTTCGCTTCGGCAGCTGCGACGGGCGCTGCGGCGTGTCGACGGGAACGTTCCGCCAAGGGAATTCGCCGATCTGTTGGTGGACGCCGTGAAGGACGTACCGTCCCGGCTGAGCGCGGCGCAGGCGCGTCCGCTGCGACGGGTGCGCGCGGTGCTGGACGCCGCCGCTGGCTGTCATCAGCGCGGTGAGGATCCGCGCTACGTGCTCTGGGCGGCATGGCACCGTTCGGGTTTACAACGGCGCTGGCTGGCGGCTTCTGAGCGGGGCGGCCCGTCCGGCGCTCAGGCCGGCCGCGACCTCGACGCGTTAACGGCGCTGTTCGACGCGACCGAGCAATATCTTGCGCGCACCGCCGGTGCGTCGCTGCGCGGTTTGATCGATCACCTGACCGCGCTGCAGGTGTCCCCGGCCGGTCCCGAGCCGACAGTCGCGGCCGAGCAGGTCGCCGTGCTCAGCGCGCACGCCGCGCTCGGCCACGAGTGGGACCTGGTGGTCATCGCGGGTCTGCAGGAAGGGTTGTGGCCCAATACGATTCCGCGCGGGGGAGTGCTCGGCACCCAGCGGCTGCTCGACGTCCTCGACGGGGTCGGCGAGAACACCTCGATGCGCGCACCGCTGCTCGCCGAAGAACGGCGGCTGTTGGTGGCCGCGATGGGCCGGGCGCGCAAGCGCCTGCTGGTGACGGCCGTCGACGGCGAGGCGAACGGTGTTGGTGAGGCCGACATGCCGTCACCGTTTTTCGCCGAGATCGCGCAGTGGGCCACCGGAACCGATGACGCCGAGCTACCGCCGGTCACCGCGCCGCGGGTGCTGTCAGCAGCCGCGGTGGTGGGCCGGCTGCGCGGGGTGGTGTGTGCACCGCATGGCGCGATGAGCGACGTAATGCGTGCCTGCGCCGCAACACAATTGGCCCGTTTGGCCGCAGCCGGCGTGCCGGGCGCCGACCCGGCCGGCTGGCATGGCATGACGCCGGTGAGCACCACCGAGCCGTTGTGGGGCGGTGACGATCACACGGTCACGCTGACCCCATCGACCCTGCAGACGCTGACCGACTGCCCGCTGCGCTGGCTGGCCGAGCGCCACGGCGGGACCGATGCGCGTGACCTGGGGTCCACCGTCGGGTCGGTGCTGCATGCGCTGATCGCCGAGCCGGCCGGCAGCGAGACGCAGCTGCTGGCCGCCCTGGAGCAGGCCTGGCAGCAGCTGCCGTTCGAATCCCGTTGGTATTCGGACAACGAGCTGGTTCGGCATCGCGCGATGATCCAGGCTTTCCTGGAGTGGCGTGCCCGGACTCGCGGCGAGCTGACCGAGGTCGGCGTCGAAGTCGATATCGACGGATCGGTCGACCCGAACGTTCGGCTGCGTGGCCGGGTCGACCGGATCGAACGCGACGGAGCCGGCCGGCTGGTGATCGTCGACGTCAAGACCGGCAAGACGCCGGTCAGCAAGGACGATGCGCAGCGGCATGCCCAGCTGGCGGCCTACCAGCTGGCGGTCGCTGACGGTCTGGTAGCCCAGGGCGACGAGCCCGGCGGCGGGCGGCTGGTGTACCTGGGCAGGACGGGGTCCGCGGGCGCCACCGAGCGTGAGCAGGACCCGCTGACACCCGAGGCGCGGGCACAGTGGCGCGATCGGATCCGGCAGGCGGCGGGCGCAACGGCCGGGCCGGAGTTCATCGCCCGGATCAACGACGGCTGTGCGCACTGCCCGCTGCGGCCGAACTGCCCCGCCCACACCGGCGCCGACCACGAGGGGCCGGTATGACCGTCATCGCGCCGCCGTCGGCGCGCTACAGCCCGGCCGAACTGGCATGCGCCCTCGGTCTTTTCGAGCCCACCGAGGAGCAGGCGGCGGTGATTGCCGCCCCGCCGGGACCGCTGGTGGTCATCGCGGGGGCCGGCGCCGGAAAAACCGAGACGATGGCGGCGCGGGTGGTGTGGCTGGTCGCCAATGGCTTCGCCGATCCCGGCCAGGTGCTGGGGCTGACGTTCACCCGCAAGGCCGCCGGGCAGCTGCTGCGTCGGGTCCGGTCTCACCTGGCCCGGCTCGCCGGCACCGGACTGGCCGTCGACAGCCGGCCGGGCCTGGTCGGCGAGCCCGTCGGAGCGCCGGTGGTCAACACCTATCACGCCTTCGCCGGTCAGCTGCTGCGTGAGTACGGTCTGCTGTCGCCGGGGGTGGGGGAGCATGCACAGCCCATCGAGCCCGAGACGAGGCTGCTCGGTGAGACCGAGCTGTGGCAGCTGGCATTCGACGTCGTCAGCGGATACCGGGGCGAGCTGCACACCGACAAGAATCCGGCCGCGATCACCGCGATGGTGCTGCGGCTGTCCGGAGAGCTCGCCGAGCATCTGGTCGACACCGGCCAGCTCCGCGATACGCATGTCGAGCTCGAACGCCTGGTGCACACCTTGCCGGCGGGTCGCTACCAGCGTGACCGCGGCCCGAGCCAATGGCTGCTGCGGATGCTGGCCACCCAGGCCGAGCGCGCCGAGTTGGTGCCGCTGATCGACGCGTTGCACCGCCGGATGCGGGCGGAGAAGGTGATGGACTTCGGCACTCAGATGGGCGCCGCCGCGCGGCTTGCCGCCGCGGTCCCGCAGGTCGGTGAGCAGTTGCGCAGTCGCTTCCGGGTGGTGCTGCTCGACGAATACCAAGACACCGGATACGCCCAGCGCATCCTGTTGTCATCGCTGTTCGGCGGCGGAGTCGACGATCAACTGGCGTTGACCGCCGTTGGAGACCCGATTCAGTCCATCTACGGTTGGCGCGGCGCCTCGGCGACCAACCTGCCCCGGTTCACCACCGACTTCCCGCTACCGGACGGCAGCCCGGCGCCGGTGCTGGAGCTGAGCACCAGTTGGCGCAACCCGCCACGGACCCTGCGTGTAGCCAACGCGGTCTCGGCGGATGCGCGACGACGGTCGGTGGCGGTGCACCCGCTTCGCTCCCGCCCTGACGCCGCGCCCGGCACCGTGCGGTGCGCGCTGTTGCCCGATGTGCAGGCCGAACGTGAGTGGGTCGCTGATCATCTGCAACGGCGTTACGAGCAGGCCGCCATCGACGGCGTCGCGCCGCCGCCCGCCGCGGTTCTGGTGCGGCGCAATGCCGACGCCGCATCGATGGCCGCCGTGCTGCGCGCCCGCGGAGTTCCGGTGGAGGTGGTCGGGCTGGCCGGGCTGCTCTCGGTGCCCGAGGTCGCCGACGTGGTGGCGATGCTGCGCCTGGTCGCCGACCCGACCGCCGGTGCGGCCGCCATGCGGGTGCTCACCGGACCCCGGTGGCGGCTAGGAGCCCGCGACGTCGCGGCACTGTGGCGCCGCGCCGTGGCGATCGCAAGCGCGGCGGAACCGGGCGCAGCGGAGCCGGGTGCAGCCGCCGAGCGGATCGCCACGGCGGCGGGTCCCGAGGCCGATACCGCGGGCCTGGCCGACGCGCTCGCCGATCCGGGTCCGGCGAGCGGTTATTCGGCAGACGGGTTTCGACGCATCGCGGCGCTCGCCGAGGAGTTGGGCATGCTGCGCGGCCACCTCGGCCATCCGCTTCCCGACCTCGTCGCCGAGGTACGCCGGCTGCTGGGTGTCGACTGCGAGGTCCGGGCGGCGCTGCCGGCGGCGGGCTGGACGGGCACCGAGCAGCTCGACGCTTTCGCTGGCGTGGTCAGCGGCTACGCCGAGCGGGCGAGCAGCGCGCCGGCCTCAGTCGAGGGTCTGCTGGCCTACCTGGATGTCGCCGCGGTCGTCGAGAACGGCTTGGCGCCGGCGCAGGCTGTCGTAGCGCAGAACCGGGTGCAGGTGCTGACCGTGCACGCCGCCAAGGGTCTGGAATGGCAGTTGGTAGCCGTGCCGCACCTGTCCGGCGGAGTGTTCCCGTCGACCGGCAAGGCCCGCACCTGGCTCACCGACGCCACCGATCTTCCGCCGCTGCTGCGCGGCGATCGCGCCTGCGCGGGTGTGCACGGCGTGCCGATTCTGGACACGTCGGATGTGACCGATCGAAAGCAGCTGTCGGACAAGATCTCCGCGCATCGTCGCCAGCTCGAGCAACGCCGCGTCGACGAGGAGCGCAGGTTGCTCTATGTGGCGATCACCCGCGCCGA
>DASQRI010000637.1:0-26013 GCA_035642975.1 Mycobacterium sp. | reverse complement strand
CGACCGACAGGCGCTCACCGGTATCGCGTGGGCGATGCTCGTCGTGGTCTTGTTCGCTCCCGCCGCGCTGCCCTGGTACTACTCCTGGCCATTGGCCGTCATGGCCCCGCTCACCCAGTCGCGCTCGGCCGTCGCGGCGATCGCCGGATTCTCCACCTGGATCATGGTCATCTTCAAACCCGATGGCGCCCAAGGCATGTACTCGTGGCTCCATGTTCTGGTGGCGACGTCGTGTGCATTGATCGCGTGGCACACGCTGAATCGAGCACCGGCCTCCGTCGGCGCCGACGCCGAACCCGCCTGATCCCGCGCTCAGTACGCCATCGCCTGCGCGCGGCGCAGCACTTCACGAGCCTGGTGAGCGTGCAATGCGTCCACCGGGCGGGCGTTGCTGATCGCGTCGCGCGTGCCGTCCCGAGTCACGGTCGGCGACGGATCGGGAGTGAACAGCCAGCGCACGATTTCGGTGTTTTGGTAGCCGCCGTCGTGCAAAACCATCAACAACCCCGGCAAGCTCTTGACCACTTCGCCGGAGTTCGTGAAAAAGACCCGCGGTATCACCACATCACCGCCGGCGCGCCGGACGGCGACGAGATGGCCTTCCCGCAGCTGCTGGTGCACCTTGGTGACCGGCACGCCGAGCAATTCGGCGACATCGGGAAGATCGTAGATCGGTTCGTTGGGGTCCAAAACGTCGTCGCCGGCCGGAATCCTGCTCACCGACTCAGTGTAAATCTGGCCGTGTCGCTTGTTTGGGCTCGCGACATAAAGGTTTCCGGTGCAATGCGCGGCGCCACCTACGATTAATCCCGTGACTGCACCGGCGACGGACGATTCGCTCGAGGGCGCGTTGCTAGACGGGCGCTATCGCGTTGCAACCAGAATCGCCACCGGCGGCACCTCGACCGTGTATCGCGGCCTCGACATGCGTTTGGACCGACCGGTGGCGCTGAAGGTCATGGATTCCCGCTACGCCGGCGACCAGCAGTTCATGACGCGCTTTCAGCTGGAGGCCCGCACCGTGGCCCGGCTCAAGGATCCCGGGCTGGTCGCCGTCTACGACCAGGGCCTGGACAACCGGCACCCGTTCCTGGTGATGGAGCTGGTCGAGGGCGGCACGCTACGCGAGCTACTGACAGAGCGCGGTCCGATGCCGCCCCACGCGGTCGCGGCGGTGCTCCGCCCGGTACTGGGCGGCCTGGCCGCCGCGCATCGGGCCGGCCTGGTTCACCGCGATGTCAAACCCGAAAACGTGTTGATCTCCGACGAAGGCGAGGTGAAAATCGTCGACTTCGGGCTGGTGCGCGCGGTGGCGGCGGCCGGGATCACTTCCACCAGTGTCATTCTCGGCACCGCCGCCTACCTGTCGCCCGAGCAAGTCCGAGACGGAAACGCCAGCCCGCGCAGCGATGTCTATGCCGTGGGGATCGTGGCCTACGAGCTGCTGACCGGGCAGACTCCCTTCTCCGGCGACTCGGCGTTGTCGATCGCATATCAACGTCTGGACACCGATGTGCCGGTGCCGAGCTCGGTGATCGGCGGCGTTCCCGCGCAATTCGACGAGCTGGTCACACGTGCGACCGCGCGCGATCCCGCCGACCGCTACGCGGACGCGCAGGATATGGGCACCGAGCTGGATGCGATCGTCGAAGAACTGGGGCTGCCGGAATTTCGGGTGCCCACGCCGCGCAACTCGGCTCAACACCGCTCGGCCGCGCTGTACCGGAGCCAGACCGACCAAGAAAAGACCACCGAGCAGCACCAGCAGCCGGCCGGCGGCGCGCCGGTGCACCAGCCGACTCGTCAGTTGACCCGGGAACCCGGGGACTGGCCAGCTGAACGGGCCAACGACGATGGCGAATACCAAGAAATATCAGGACAATTCGCCGGTATCGACATGATCGAGTTCGCGCTCGCGCGTCAACATGCCCGACGCATGGTGCTGATCTGGGTAGCGATCGTGTTGTCGATCACCGGGATGGTTGCCGCCGCCGCATGGACCGTCGGCAGCAATCTGAGCGGGCTGCTCTGACCGCCTTCTCGTCAAGTCAGGTTCAGTCGCGCAACATCTCAGCGACCAGGAACGCCAGCTCCAACGACTGCTGGGTGTTCAACCTTGGATCGCAAGCTGTTTCGTAGCGTCCACTCAGATCGGTGTCCGAAATGTCTTGGGCGCCACCCAGACACTCGGTGACGTTCTCGCCGGTGATCTCGACGTGGATTCCACCGGGGTAGGTACCCAGCGCCCGATGCACCTCGAAGAAACCCTGCACCTCGTCGACAATGCGGTCGAAGTGCCGCGTCTTGTAGCCGTTGGACGACTCGTGGGTGTTGCCGTGCATGGGATCGCACTGCCAGATCACCTGATGACCGGTCGCCTGCACTTTCTCGATGATCGGCGGCAGCAAGTCACGCACTTTGTTGTTGCCCAGCCGGCTAACCAACGTCAGCCGGCCCGGCTTGTAGTGGGGGTCGAGGCGCTCGACGTATTCGACGGCCTGCTCCGGTGTCGTCGTCGGCCCGATCTTGACGCCGATCGGGTTCGCGATCACCTCGGCCAACGCGATGTGCGCGCCGTCGAGTTGCCTGGTGCGATCGCCGATCCACAGGTAGTGCGCCGACAGGTCATACAGTTTCGGCTCGCCGTCCTCCTCGTCGGACAGCCGCAGCATGGCACGCTCGTAATCGAGCACCAAAGCCTCATGGCTGGCATAGATTTCGGCGGTTTGCAGGTTGCGGTCGGCCACCCCGCAGGCGCTCATGAACTTCAGACCCCGGTCGATCTCGCTGGCCAGCGCCTCGTAGCGCGCGCCGGCCGGCGAGGTCCGGACGAATTCCCGGTTCCAGTCGTGCACCAGATGCAACGACGCCAGCCCCGACGAGGTCAAGGCCCGCACCAGGTTCATCGCCGCGCCGGCGTTGGCGTATGCCCGCACCAGCCGCGACGGGTCGTGCTCACGCGCCGCGGCGTCCGGGGCGAATCCGTTGATCATGTCGCCGCGGTAAGAACGCAGCCCGAGCGCGTCTAGGTCGGCCGTACGGGGTTTGGCGTATTGCCCGGCGATGCGGGCGACCTTGAGCACGGGCACGCTGGCGCCGTAGGTCAACACCACCGCCATCTGCAGCAAGGTGCGGATATTGCCTTTGATGTGCGGCTCGGTGTTGTCGACGAAAGTCTCTGCGCAGTCGCCGCCCTGCAGCATGAACGCCTCACCCCTGGCGACCTGGGCCAGCATGTTCTGCAGCCGCACGATCTCCGACGGCACCGTCACGGGCGGCACGCTTTCCAGAACCGTTCGCATCGGCTCGACCTGCTCGCGCGTCCAGCTGGGCTGCTGGGCGGCAGGCTTGGCCAGTGCAGCATCCAGCCGGGCCCGCAGATCCGCCGGCAGCGGAGGCAGGGACGGCAGCTGCTCGATTGGTACGTCAACAGTCCAGTTCACCCGTCCATGGTAACCGGGCACCGCAGGCCTCCAATCAGGCCCGGATCAGTGCCAACGCAAACACACTGGACTAGCCCGCATCCTCGTCGGAGGTGATCAAGCGGTACCGCGTTCGCTGGTCTCGAGCGTCCACCAGCGCGTCATGCGCATTCGGCGACCGGCGTGGCATCCGCGGGCTTCCGCGCTCCTCCCACAGTTGGCGCAGCTCGTGGGTGAATCGCGGGATCGGCGGGGGCAGATGGGTCATCGGGCCCCACAATTGGCACAGCGCGACGTGGTCGTAGGCGCCGACCCAGGCCCACAGCTCGATCGGCTCGGGCCCGTCGATGTCGAAGAACGTCTCCAAGTCCGAGCGGATCCGGGCACGGGGACGCCACAGCTGAGAGGCCGGCGGCGGCAGCTTCGGCAGCACGTTGGCGCGCACCCAGCTGCCGGCCCGTTCGGGGTTGAATTCGGTTGAGACTGCGTAGTATTCGCGGCCATCCTCGGCGGCCACCCCGATCGAGATCAGCTCGATAGTGCGGCCGTCATCGATGAATTCCGTGTCGTAGAAATACCGCACCGGGTCAGCCTTCCGACGATGCGGGCCGCAACGGGCCGAGAAGGAGGACGGACATCGGACGGAAGCTTAGCCGCCGGTCACCTGATACCGGCACCGCTGGCGAGCACGCTCGCTGCTACCGGCGGCGGCGCTGGATGCACTTCGCGGTCCAGCTGCGCGTCGACCACGCGGTGGGAGGGCCGACGCGGCGTACCGGCGATCGCGTATTGCAGCCACAGCTTGACCCGTACGACCGGGCGGCGCAGCCTCCGTTCGCGTTGCAGCGCACGGCTCATCTTGCCCAGCCGACTCATGTAGAGGTAGCGGGCCCACGGAGCCTGCGGGCGCGACAGCCGAATCGCCCCGATGACCAGCAGTGGGACGAAGAACATGCCGATCAGGCCGGTCCACACCTTGCCCTTGAGCACAACCAGCACAGCCAGCGGCAACGTCAGCACCAATGCGAAGACCACACCGGCGCGTAACACCACCGAGTGGGTGGTGTCGTGCCACAGGCTGATGAAGAACATCAGTGGATGCAATCCCAGGACCAGCAGGCCACCCACCGCGACCGCCGCGAAGACCGCGTCGACCGACGTCCGCCCGTCTTCCTCCCAGTAGACGTCAGACAGGTGCAGGATCAACGCGTACTCGTCCAGCACCAGCGCGGCTCCGATGCCGAAAACGATGGCCCCCGCAGTGAACTCGGGTTCGTGCCCATTGACGGACAAGGCCACCAGCGTCACGCCGGAGACCATCACCATCAGGACCCCGACCACCACGTGATGGATGTGCTTGGACCCGATATGGACATTGCGCGGCTCCCACCACCTGGGCGCCCTGCCGGTTCTGGTGCGGCGACGGATCAGCCGCACGAACGTTCGCGCCACGAAAAACGTGAGGATAAAGGCGATCAGACAGCACAGCAACGGCAGTCGACCGCGGCCGATGATGTCGTGTTCGAACCAGTGCAGCACTCTAGAAAAGCTACGCCCACTTAGCGCTGACAGCCGTCCACGACACCTGCTAGGACGCCCGCACCGATAGGCTGTTCACCGAGATGAGTAGATGGCGCTCGCCCGACGCGGGCAGTTGGCGCGGGCGGGTAGCCATGGCGCAGCCGAGTATCTGGCTAAATGCCGGGTGGTGGCTGCTTCAGGCGCTCGCTCTCGCGGCAGTGGGCTACGCGGTGTGGCGGCTCATCGGAAGCACCCCTTACCGCATTGACATCGATGTTTACCGGATGGGCGGGCAGGCGTGGCTGGATGGCCGCCCGCTCTACAGCGGCGACGCCAAGTTCCACACGCCGATCGGGTTGAACCTGCCGTTCACCTATCCCCCGCTGGCCGCCATCGTGTTCTGCCCGTTTGCCTGGTTGGGGATGCCGGCGGCAAGCGTGACGATCACGCTGATCACGTTGGCCCTGTTGCTTGTCTCCACGATGATCGTGCTGACTCGGCTCGATGTGTGGAAAACCACACGAGTGGTGCCCGGGCCGGCTTGGCTGCGCCGGTGGTGGCTGAGCGCGCTCATCGTGGCCGCCGCGGCGATCTGGCTGGAGCCCATCAAGTCGAATTTCGCCTTCGGACAGATCAACGTTGTGCTGATGACGCTGGTGATCGCCGACTGCGTGCCGCGACGTACCCCGTGGCCGCGTGGGCTGCTGCTCGGGCTGGGCATCGCGCTCAAACTCACGCCGGCGGTGTTCCTGCTGTATTTCCTGCTGCGCCGCGACCGGCGCGCCGTGTGGACGTCGTTGGCCTCATTTGCGGCGGCAACTCTGGCCGGGTTCGCGCTGACCTGGCAAGACTCCTGGGAATACTGGACCGACACTGTGCGCAACACCGATCGGATCGGATCGGCGAGTTTGAACACCAACCAGAACGTGGCCGGCACGCTGGCGCGGCTGGGCCTGGACGAGCACGCACGTTTCCTGCCGTGGGTGGCGGCCTGCTTGCTGGTGCTGGCTCTGACGGTGTGGGCAGCGCGGCGGGTGCTGCGCGCCGATGAGCCGACCCTGGCGGTGATCTGTGTGGCGTTGTTCGGGCTGGCGGTTTCGCCCGTGTCCTGGTCGCACCACTGGGTGTGGATGCTGCCGACGGTGCTGGTGACCGCGGTGCTGGCCTGGCGGCGGCGCAATGCCGCACTGGCCTTGGTCAGCGCCGCCGGGGTGGCCGTGATGGCGTGGACACCGATCGACCTGATGCCCAAGCATCACGAGGTGACGGCGGCATGGTGGCGTCAGCTCGTGGGGGTGTCCTACCTGTGGTGGGCGCTGGCCACCATCGTCGCGGCCGGGGCCACGGTCGCTGCCGCTACCGCCACCGTCACTGCGCCGCGGACATCGACCGCGCCGGCGCCGGTTTCCGCCGTCACCTGATCAAGGCCGCGCCCGCTAACCTGCCGCCGTCTCCGGGATCCGCGGCGACGACTTGCCCGTCGACGATCCGGACCCGTTGCCGTTCTTGACGGTGGAGGCATAGATGTCGACGTATTCCTGGCCGGAAAGGCCCATCAGCTCGTAGATCACCTCGTCGACGACGGCTCGCTCGATGAAGCGGTTACCGGCGAGCCCGTCGAATCGGGAGAAGTCCATCGGCTTGCCGAATTTCACGGTGACCCGCCCAAAACGCAACATCGTTGTGCCCGGCGGATTCACGACGTTGGTGCCGATCATCGCCACCGGGATCACCGGAACCCCGGTGTGCAGCGCCAGACGAGCCAACCCCGTCTTGCCCTTGTACAGCCGCCCGTCCGGCGACCGGGTGCCCTCCGGATACATGCCCATCAGCTTGCCCTCGCCCAGCACCCGCTCGGCGGTGTCCAGTGCGGCCTGAGCGGTGTCGGCGTTACTGCGATCGATAGGCACCTGGCCGACGGCGGTGAAAAACCAACGGCTGAGCCAGCCCTTCAGACCGGTTCCGGTGAAGTATTCAGACTTCGCCAGGAACGTGATCCGGCGCCGCACCACCAGCGGCAGGTAGAAGCTGTCCATGACCGCCAGGTGATTGCTGGCCAGGATCACCGGGCCGGACTGCGGGACGTATTCCAGTCCTTCGACTTTCGGCCGGCCAAGAATGGCTAGCAACGGGCCCAGGAGGATGTACTTCAAAAGCCAGTACCACATGGAGCCTCCCACTCACCCGAGCCGACAGTGTTCAGCGCCAAGCGTACCGATCTAGTGTGCACGGGACCACATCGCCGCTCACGACACGCTTACTCTTCGCCGCTCAGCCGCCTGTTGTTATCACCGACCGTCGCGGCTACTCGTCGACGGTGACGGCGATGGGTTGGTAGCGGCTGGTCGAGCCGGCGTCGTCGTCCGCTGTCTCGCCTCCCATATCACCGTTCGGCGGACCGTCCGGCGGCGTCGGCGGGTGGTCGACTTGATCGACAATGGCCCGAATCACCGCCAACAGCGCGACGCTGTGCTCGGCGATGACGGTCAGCAGCGGATGTTCCTCTCCGGTCACCACCGCGGCCAGCGCGCATACCGGGCACCACACCTGTTGGCATTTGCCGGTGCCGGCACCTTCGCCAACCGCCCGCGATGCCGCCAAGCGGACAGCCGGGTCGATCTGGTCGAGAATTTTCTGCGCGAGTTTGCGCAACTCCGGACCGATGTCGGGGTGGACGCCAGTCATCTGCGCCGCTCCTCAGCATCGCTTCGCTCTGCATCGTCGTCGGCGCGGGTCATGCAGGCCACACCTCCGGATCAGGTTGAAATCGCACCGTCAACTCGCCGCCTCGAAGATGCGCATCCAGCACCGTGCATCGCCGCAGGACCGACGCCAATCGAACTCTGCGTCGCATCCCGCCGGCGCCGACGATCAGATCGTCGTCGACCCGGCCCAGGGTAAGCGCGCCGGAATCGATTTGCGGCAACTCTAGCCGCAATCGATACACCGACTGCAGTCCGGATCCTGATTCCAGCTCCACGACCGGACGCACCGGCCCGGGCGGCGCCGATCCGTCGCGACGGCGCGCGCTGTCCAGCAGTTCCGCCAGCGCCTTGGCGCCGATTGGCTCGCCTGCCAGATGCGGGGTGAGGACCAATGCGACGTCGCCGATTGCGGCATCGAGTTCGTCCAGCACGGCACGTTGCTCGCTGATTCGCTCGGAATACCAGTCAAAGGCCGGGTGAGCGGGCAGGTTGCGGTATTCGTACGAATCGTCTTGCATCAGAATCTGGTTGACGATTAATTCCTCGATCCGCACACCCATCAAGGCCAGCGAGCCCAGCGTCCGGATCGCTTCGGCGGCCACCACCCGCTCCGCGGTGAGCACCAGATGCGCGCCGACTCGCGCCCCGTCGGTCAGCAGTGCGCTGAGTTTTTCGACGCTGCCGCTGATGCGTTCCAGCAGCTCCACCATTGCCGTCGAGCGGGTGTCGTCGGCGCCGGCGGAAAGCCTGCGATGCCGCGGCCACCCGCGCTCGACGTACAGCGCGAACGTCGCCGGAAGGGTCAGCATCCGCAATGCGTCGGCAGTGGAAGCGCAGTCGACCACGATGTGGTCCCACTGCCCCGACCCGGCCAGCTCTCCGACCTCATGCAGGCCGAGGACTTCTTGAACACCGGGCAGCGCCGAAAGTTCTTCTGGCGCAATATCACCAAGTTCTGACTCGGGAAAGCGCCGGCCGAGCGCGTCGACCACATTGCGCCAGCGCGCCTCGAGCAGCGCCAAGGTGTCCATCGCCAGCGCGTCGAGGAACCCGCCGCCGACGTCGACGTCGTCGGCGAGCACCCGGACGGCATCGCGCTGGCCGGTCGGCGTGACAGCGACACTGAGCACGTCACCCAGCGAGTGCGCTTGATCGGTGGATACCAGCAGCACCCGCTGACCGGCGCGCGCTTCCCGGACAGCGGTCGCGGCCGCCAATGTTGACTTTCCTACCCCACCCTTGCCGACGAAAAGACTGATCCGGGCCACGGCGGGCGCTGTGGACTCACTCAGCCTCGACTCGTTTCTTCAGATCCTTCAACGCGCTGTCGATCAGCCTGCGCTCAGCCTTGCGCTTGAGCAACCCGATCATCGGCATAGCTATGTCGACCGTGAGTTCGTAGGTGACGTCAGTGCCAGACCCCTTGGACGCCAACCGATATACGCCGTCGAGGGACCGCAGTAGCGAGCTGGAAACCAGCGACCAGCGCACCGAGCCCCGATCCTTCGGCCACTGGTAGGACAGCACGAGTGTGTCTTTGAGGACGGAGGTGTCCAGCACCAGCCGCGCCACCTTCGGATTGCCATGGGGGTCGGCCTCGAGCACTTCGGCTTCCTTGTACTCCGACACCCAATCGGGGTAGGAACCGATGTCAGCGATCACGTCCATGACCGCGCTGGGATCCGCGTCGATATAGATCGTCTGGGACGTCTTCTCCGCCACTTGGTCGCTTCCTTCTCTGCCCTGCGCGGGGTCGGGCTCCCCTTCTCGCCGGGTTTGTCTACATCGCGTGGCCGGTAACGTCGGCCCACCGCAGAAACGGTACTCCCTGAAAGAACTCAGACCTGGTCAAGCACCGGAGAAACCCCAACAGGGCGGGACCGTTCCAGCGTCGCCTTCACCTCGAAAGCCATTTTCTTGCCGACGACCCGACGCCGATGCGTCATTTTCGCGAGGTTCATCCTTGCCAACTGCCAGGCCGCCACCCCGGACGGCTCGGCGTGCAAAAAGTAGTGCAGTAGTACTCCGTCCAGCGACGGGTCCAGCCAGATCTCCATGGTGCCGGTGAGCGGTCCGGTCACCGCCCATCGCATCCCCAGCGGACCGCGATCTTCGATGACCTGCAGGTGTAGATCGGGCCACCACCGCCGCCAGTTGGACGGATCACCCACCGCAGCGCCGACGCGTGCCGGGTCGGCGGCGACAAAGGTCTCGTCGGCAATTTGAATGCTGTGCACGGCCCATAGCTTCACACACCGCAGCGCAGGCCGCATAGCCCGTCCCAACCCGCATCGTCGCCGGACTAGTGTCCAATCGCCCGACTCTCCCCCGCATGCGGGAGGTGCCCCCACAGCAGGCCCTCCAGGCCCGCATCGTCGCCGGACTAGGCTGAACGCTGAATCCAGCCGGGTCGCCCGGAATCACTAAAGCGAGGTCAGAAGAGTGCGCGAATACACTGCTCCCGCTCCCTTCACGGTAGGCGAGCATGACAACATCGTTGCCGCCGTGTTCGAGCACGAGCGCAATGACCCCGACACGGTGATCTTCCAACGCCTGGTCAACGGAACCTGGACCGACGTCACGTGTGCCGCAGCAGCCGCCCAAATCCGCTCGGTCGCTTTGGGTTTGATCGCAGAGGGCGTCCAGGCCGGTGACCGAGTCGCCATCTTTTCGGCCACCCGCTACGAATGGGCGGTCATCGACCTCGCGATCCTCGCGGTGGGCGCGGTCACCGTCCCGATCTATGAGACCTCGTCGGCCGAGCAGGTGCGCTGGGTGCTGACCGACTCGGCGGCGGTGGTGGCGTTCGCCGAAACCGACGCCCACGCGACGATGGTCGCCGAGCTGACCGGCGAGCTGCCCGAGCTGCGGCGCGTGCTGCACATCGACGGCTCGGGCCCCAAGGCGCTCGACCAGCTCGAGGAGCAGGGCGCCTCGGTCGACGCGGCCGAACTAACCGCTCGCCTCGACGCGCTGCGCAGCGACGATCCGGCGACCTTGATCTACACCTCGGGCACCACAGGACGCCCGAAGGGCTGCCAGCTGACCCATTCCAACCTGGTCTACGAGACCCGCGGCGCCAAAGCGGTACTCCCGACGCTGCTGCGCGAGGGTCAACGGCTGCTGGTGTTCCTGCCGCTGGCCCACGTGCTGGCTCGGGCGCTGACCTTGTGTGCGTTCCACAACAAGGTTGTCGTCGGATTCACCAGCGACATCAAGAATCTGGTGCCGATGTTCGCGGTGTTCAAGCCGACGGTCGTGGTATCGGTCCCGCGGGTGTTCGAGAAGGTGTACAACACCGCCGCACAGAACGCTGCCAGCGATGGCAAGGGCCGGATCTTCGAGATCGCCACGCAGACCGCCGTCGAATGGAGCGAAGCGAACGATCGTGGCGGCCCGGGTTTGCTGCTACGGGCCAAGCACGCGCTGTTCGACCGGCTGGTCTACCACAAGCTGCGCGCGGCGCTGGGCGGTAACTGCCACGCGTCGGTCTCGGGCGGCGCGCCGCTGGGCGCGCGGCTGGGCCACTTCTACCGCGGCGTCGGTCTGACCGTCTACGAGGGCTACGGCCTGACCGAGACCAGCGCGGCGATAACCGTCAACCAAATCGATGCTTTGAAGATCGGCACGGTGGGAAAGTTGTTGCCGGGCAACAGTATGCGTATCGCCGACGACGGTGAGCTGTTGGTGCGCGGCGGTGTGGTGTTCCACGGCTACTGGCACAACGACCAGGCCACCGGCGAGGCGATCGACGACGGCTGGTTCAAGACCGGTGATTTGGGTGCGGTCGACGAGGACGGGTTCTTGACGATCACTGGCCGCAAGAAGGAAATCATTGTCACCGCAGGCGGAAAGAACGTCGCCCCCGCCGTACTCGAAGACCAATTACGGGGCCACTCACTGATCAGCCAGGCGATGGTCGTCGGGGATGCCCGACCGTTCGTCGGGGCGCTGATCACCATCGACCCCGAGGCCTTCGACGGCTGGAAACAACGCAACAGCAAGGCCGCCGATTCGTCGGTGGGCGATCTGGTCAACGACCCCGATCTGCTCGCCGAGGTGGATTCGGCCGTCAAACAAGCGAATCTGTCGGTGTCGCATGCGGAATCGATCCGCAAGTTCCGCATCCTGCCCGTCGACTTCACCGAGGACACCGGCGAGCTGACCCCGACGATGAAGGTGAAGCGCAAGGTGGTGGCCGAAAAGTTCGCCGACGATATCGACGCGATCTACACCAAAGATTAGCCGCGTATCAGTCCGGACAGTCGGGCGGCCAGATCGTCCCATCGCCACTGTGCGGTAACCCATTCCCGGCCAGCGGCGCCCATTGCGGCGGCGCGATCAGGATCGGCCAGCAGCTCGGCGACGGCGTCGGCGATCTGGTTCACCGAGCGGCCGTCGACCACTAGTCCAGTCTTGTTGTGCTGCACGGTTTCCGGTGCGCCGCCCGAAGATCCGGCGATCACCGGCACGCCCGTCGCGGACGCTTCCAGGAATACGATGCCCAGGCCCTCGACATCCAGTCCGGCACCGCGGGTGCGACACGGCATGGCGAACACATCGGCCATCGCGTGATAGGCGGGAAGGTCGGCGGCCGGAACGCCGCCGGTGAACGTGACGTGGTTGCTGACGTCAACGTGCTCGGCCAGTCGCTGCAGCTCCGCCATGTACGGACCACCGCCGGCGATGACCAACGCGGCCCCGTGCACTCGCCGCCTGATCGACGGCAGCGCCCGGATCAGCATGTCCTGGCCCTTACGTGGCACCAGCCGGGACAGGCATAACACCGTGGGCCGCTGTCCAAGCCCGTAGCGGGTGCGCAGCTCGGCACGGCTCGCCGGGTCGGGACGGAACCGGTCGGTGTCCACGCCCGGCGGCAGGTGCTCCAAAGCAGCTTGCGGTCCGAACGCCGAGGCGAAACGGCCTCGCGTATAGCGGCTGACGAAGGTTACGACGTCGCTGTCCTCACCGATGCGACGCAGCACCGAACGCGCCACCGGAATCATCGACCACCCCACCTCGTGACCGTGGGTGCTGGCCAGCACCCGGGTCACGCCGGCCTGACGGGCGCGGTGCGCCAGCAGGCCCAACGGCGCGGCCGCGCCGAACCAGACGGTGTCGATGCGGTGCTCAGCGATCAGCCGACGCATCCGAGCGTCGACGGTGGGTTCGGGCAACATCAACGTGCCGGGGTGGCGGACCACTTGATAGCCGGCGGTTTGGGCATCGAAGACGTCAGCGCCCCTCCACTGCGGTGCGTACGCCGTCAGCGTGTGCTCCCCGGTGGCGGCCAGTCGAGAAACCAACTCGGCCAGATACGACTGGATGCCGCCGCGCCGAGGCGGAAAGTCGTTGGTTACCAGCAGGACCCGAGACACCTACGAAGGCTAGCCTGAAGCCGCCCGGTGCCGAAATCGAGCTGTCGTACGACGTGAACCTCGTTGCGTGATAGACGATTTGATCCTCAGCGCGCGGACTGGCGAATGACCCACCGCTGCCAGTCGGCGAGCACACCGGCCACGTCGGTGCCGAGCACATCGTGCACGGCCGTGGGCAGATCGGTATGCCCGACACCACATGTGGCCCGGTACAGCGCGCGCAGCGTCGCTGGCCCGTGAGTGTCGGCGACGAATCGCGCGAACCACCATGCCCGGTCATAGGCCTGCGAACGCTGCGGCCCGGGGGCGGCAAGGTCCGCATCGGACGGCAACGCGGTCGGGACCGGCGTCGGATCGGGCAGCGGCGTCGGTGGGCGGGCGACGTAGTCGGCGACCCCTTCGGTCAGCCATCGCGGCGCGTCAACCGCGGTGTCGGCGCGCGCGGCATAATGAAAAAGCTCGTGGGCCAACACGATTCGCAGCGCTTGCTCGCTCATGCCGACGGCACCGGGCGCGAAGACGATCCGCTGGCCAATCGCGATCCGCCGGGCGGGATCAACACGGTCGGCGACGGCGATCGCGGCGATATCGGCCCACTGTGCAGCGGGGCCGCCACCGGCCGCTGCCTCGAACTGCCGCTGTGAGCCGGTCGCCACGACGTCGATCTCACGCGGCCAGTCGGTGCCCCAGAAGGCCTCGACCGCGCCGACAGCCGCACCGATGCCCGCGGCGACGCGAGTCAGCAGGACCTCTGATTGGGGGCCGCCGAGGTTGGTCATTCGCAGGGTGCGGTCGCCAACTGCCACCAGCCACGGTGCGCTGCTGCCGACGGACGGCGACGATGCCGGCCGGGTCGGTTGCGCCGGGGCGCTGCGCCCCGGACCGAGCTCTGCGACGGTGCCGAAGACTAGCTCGACCGCTAGTAAACAGGCCAGCAGCCAGCGGCGATGCCGGAGGTCAGTAGCGGCGGGCGTCGTAGATCGGGCCGGACGAGTTCATCGGCACCACCCGCACCGGCACGCCGTAGGTGGACGAGTGGACCATCAGGCCGTCACCGATGTAGAGGCCGGCGTGGGATGCGTCGGAGTAGAAAGTCAGCACGTCACCGGGCTGCAGGTCCGACAGCGAGACCGGCGCTCCGCCGTGCGCCAGCGCTTGGCTGGAATGTGGCAGCGCAATGCCGGCCTGCTGGAAGGCCCACATCACCAAGCCGGAGCAGTCGAACCCGCCGGGTGCGGCGCCGCCCCAGGAATAGGGCGAACCGACCTGGGTCAGCGCGGCCTGAACGGCGACCGCACCCTGACCGCTACCGGGTCCGCCGCCCGGTCCGGGACCAAACGGCTGCCCACCGCCCGGCGGCAACGCGTCGGGGGCAGGAGCAGGAGCAGCAGCCAACTCGGCGGGCGGCGGCGGGACCGGCCCGGGCGCGGCCAACGCGGTGCGCTCGTTCGGGGTCAGCGCGAGGTACTGGGACTTGACGATGCCGATCTGCAACTGCAGCCGGCTCTGCTTGGACTGCAGGCTCGCGCGCACGGCGGCGGCCTGTTCTGCCGCCGTCTTGGCGTCGGCGGCCGACTTCGCGGATTCTTTTTCGGCTTGGGCGGCCTGCTCGCGGGTGGCGCGGTAGGTCGCCATCTGCGCCAGCATGGCGGTGCCGATCACCCGCTGCACCGCCAACTTGCCGATCAGCTGCTGCGGCGATTCGGCGGTCATGATGGCGTTCATACCGTCGGTACGGCCACCCATATACATCGCTGCCGCAAACTTGTCGACGCCGGCCTGGAACGTTGCCAATCGCGCCTTCGCCGAGTCGGCGGCGCTCAAGTCATCGGCGTGCTTCTTGTCGGCGGTCCGCTGCGCAGACAGCTTGTTATTGAGGTCGAGCTGCGCGCTGTGCATCGCCTCAGTGGTCTGCTCGGCCTGTCGCGAGAGCTCGTTGAGCTTTGCCATCGCGTCATTGGCCGGGTCAGCCAGCACATCGCCCCCGGTGACTACGGAGAGGGCGACAAATGCGGCTAGCGCTGCACCAGCAAAGCGTTTAACGACGCGCACAGACGCGCGTTCATGAGCAAGCCGCAACCGCAAGTTTTTGCATCCTTAAAACCCGTCGGCCTAAACGGCCGAGTCTGCTTTAGGTCTCAGATAGGTTACGAAACAGCAACGGCGTTGTCCAACACGAGTTAGTAAGAAAACAGCCAGACTTCAGACTAACGCCGTTAGGCGACCCCGGGTCGCGGCCGGTGGATCGGAACCAACCGCAATCTGGGCGCCAATCCCGCGTCGGCAAGCACTTCTAACGCGACGCGCTCATCCTCCAGCAAAGTTTCCGGTACCCCGAGTATCACGCTGACGACGCAGTCACGGCATCCGGGACCGCGTGCCGCGCAGTCGTCACAGTCGATGACCACTGGTTCTCCTGTGTCGGGCGGGACTGTCGCCGCCCCATCGGGCTCGGTGCTGTGCGCCATCTGGCTCGTCCTCTCCGTCTTCTTGGTCGGCCTTGCCGTCACGCTAACCGCGGGCACCGACAAGTTTTCCTCCCGCCTTAACGCGCGACGCGCCGCGGGGGAATCCGCGCCGTGTCGGTGCGAGTGCTTAACGTCGCGGCCATGGGCGCGCCCGCTGCCGAGCAGCTGAGCCTCCCCGACCTGGACGGGGCTGCCGAAATGTCGCTGCGCGAAACGACCTTCGTCGTCGTCGACCTGGAGACCACCGGTGGACGGATGACCGCCCGGGACGGGAAGCTCGCCGACGCCATCACCGAAATCGGGGCGGTCAAAGTGCGCGGTGGCGTGATCCTGGGCGAGTTCGCCACCCTGGTCGACCCGCAGCGCAGCATTCCGCCACAGATCGTGCAGCTGACCGGCATCACCACCGCGATGGTGTGCGATGCGCCGACCATCGCCGCAGTGCTGCCGATGTTCCTGGAATTCGCCCGCGGCTCGGTGCTGGTCGCGCACAACGCCAGGTTCGACGTCGGATTTCTGCGGTCCGCCGCCGATCAATGCGCCATTAGATGGTCGCGGCCACCGGTGCTGTGCACTGTCCAGCTGGCCCGGCGGGTGCTCAGCCGCGAAGAAGCGCCGAGCGTGCGGCTCGCGGCGCTGGCACGGCTGTTCGCCGTCGCCAGCGAGCCCACTCACCGGGCCCTCGACGACGCGCGGGCCACCGTCGATGTGTTGCACGCGCTCATCGAACGAGTCGGTAACCAAGGTGTGCACACCTACGCCGACCTGCGTTCCTACCTCCCCGATGTGACGCCGGCACAGCGCCGCAAAAGGGTGCTGGCCGAGGGCTTGCCGCGCAGGCCCGGGGTTTACCTGTTCCGCGGGCCAGGCGGCGAGGTGCTCTATGTCGGCACCGCAATCGACTTGCGGCGCAGGGTAAGTCAGTACTTCAACGGCTCGGATCAGCGCACCCGGATCAAAGAGATGGTCACGCTGGCAAGCACTGTCGAGCATGTCGAGTGCGCTCACGCGCTGGAAGCCGGCGTCCGGGAATTGCGGATGCTGAGCGCGCATGCCCCGCCGTACAACCGCCGATCAAGATTCCCGCACCGCTGGTGGTGGTTGGTGCTGAGCGACGAAGCCTTCCCCCGGTTTTCGGTGGTGCGGATGCCGCGCCATGACCGCGCGGTCGGCCCGTTTCGGTCCCGCGCCGACGCCGCCGACACAGCGGCCCTGCTGGCCCGATTCACCGGTGTGCGCACCTGCACCACGCGGCTGGCCCGTTCGGTGCTGCACGGGCCAGCCTGCCCCCTGCACGAGGTATCGCCGTGTCCCGCTGCGCGCGATCTGACTGCGGCCAAATACGCCGCGGCGACCGATCGCGCCGCGGCGTTGATCGATGGCCGGGACAACACCGCGCTGGCCGCGGCGATCCGGCGGGTCACCGACCTCGCCGAGCGCCAGCGATATGAAAGCGCCGCCCGGCTGCGCGATCACACGGTCGCTGCGGTGGAGGTGCTCTGGCGTGGCCAGCGCCTGCGCGCGCTGGCCACGCTGCCGGAGCTGGTGGCTGCCGCCCCTGACGGCGAGGGCGGCTGGCAGCTCATAGTCGTCCGCTATGGACAGCTGGCCGCGTCCGGCACGGCCCGCCGCGGTGTGCCGCCAATGCCCGTCGTCGACGCCATCCGGGCCGGGGCGCAGGTGATCCTGCCGCAGCCGGCCCCGCTGGGCGGCGCGCTGGTCGAGGAGACGGCGCTGATCGCCCGCTGGCTGACGGCGCCCGGAGTGCGCATCGTGTGCGTCACCGGCGGCGACGATGCAGAGCGAAGCGATGAGGAGGAGCGCCGCAACATCACCGGCGGCGACGATGCGACGGGGTGGTGTACGCCGCTGCGGTCGGCGGGGCCGTGGGCCGAGTGGGCGGCATCGGCTCGCTCCGCGCGGGTGGCCGCCGAACAAGCTGTCACGAGCCGCGATTCAGAGCTGCTGACCGAACCGCACCCAACGCGCGAGCAGCTGTTCGGCCGCCCCGCTGTCGATCGCATCGACGGCGCGACTCAGCCCGTCTTCCCAGGCCGGCAGCCACTCGGCGCGGCTGGATAGCCCGGCATGGGCGACGATCGCGCCTGCGGCGTTGAGCACGACGGCGTCACGCACCGGCCCCTTGGCACCGGCCAGCACCGCGCGGGCCTCCGCCGCGTTGGCTGCCGCATCACCGCCCAACAACTCGTCGAGGTCGGCGCGGGCGAAGCCGAACCCGGCGGGATCGAACGTCAGCTTGTCCACCGTGCCGGCCTGCACCCGCCAGATGGTGCTGGTCGTGGTGGTGGTCAGCTCGTCGAGGCCGTCGTCACCGTGGACCACCAACACGCTGGACTGGCGCGCGGCGAACACCCCGGCCATCACTTCGGCCAGATCGGCGAACGCACAGCCGATCAGCCCCGCTCGCGGTCGTCCCGGATTAGTAAGCGGCCCAAGCAGATTGAATACCGTCGGTACGCCAATCTCACGTCGTGTCGCCGACGCGTGCCGATACGACGGGTGAAAGTGCGGCGCGAAGCAGAACCCGATGCCGACTTCGGCGACACTGCGTGCCACGTCGTCAGGATCGAGGTCGATACGCACCCCGAGCGCTTCCAGGGTGTCGGCTCCCCCGGCCAGCGACGACGCCGCCCGGTTGCCGTGTTTGACCACCGGCACGCCGCTGGCCGCCACGACGATTGCCGCCATGGTGGACAGGTTGACGGTGTTGACGCCGTCACCGCCGGTACCGACCACGTCGACGGTGTCGGTTCCGATCTGCTCGGTCGGCAGTGGGCGTGCGTGGTGCAGCATCACGTCGGCCAGCTCGGCAACCTCTGCTGCGGTCGGGGCTTTCATCTTGAGCGCCACGGCGAAGGCCGCGATCTGCGCCGGCGTCGCGGACCCCGTCATGATCTGCTCCATCGCCCAACCTGCCTGTCCGCGCGGCAGGTTGTGGCCCGCGGTCAAAACCGTGAGGACCCGCGGCCATGACAGCGCCTCTTTCGGGGGCCGCTGAGATGGCCCGGACGATGACACCGCCATGCCGCAGATGGTCCCATGGCGATCGCAAGCGCGGCGAAGCCGGGCGCAGCGGGTCGCCATGCGAGAGCCGATGGCGATCGCAAGCGCGGCGAAGCCGGGCGCAGCGGAAGATCAGGCGCCACCAATTTCCGCCCCGAGTGGAGGTCGACAACTACAAAGCGTCATACTTGCGGATGTGACGAGTGCGGTAGGGACCTCGGGTACTGCAATCACGGCGCGCGTACATTCGCTCAACCGCCCCAACATGGTCAGTGTCGGCACCATAGTCTGGCTTTCCAGCGAATTGATGTTCTTTGCTGGACTGTTCGCGTTCTACTTCACCGCACGCGCGCAGGCAGCCGGCAATTGGCCGCCCCCACCGACCGAGCTGAACCTCTACCAGGCCGTGCCCGTCACGCTGGTGCTGATCGCCTCGTCGTTCACCTGCCAGATGGGCGTGTTCGCGGCCGAGCGCGGCGACGTGTTCGGGCTGCGGCGCTGGTATCTGCTCACCTTTGCGATGGGGTTGTTCTTCGTCCTCGGACAGGGCTACGAGTACCACCACCTGATGAGCCATGGGACCACCATCCCGAGCAGCGCCTACGGCAGCGTGTTCTATCTGGCCACCGGCTTCCACGGGTTACACGTCATCGGTGGGCTGATCGCCTTCATATTCCTGCTGGCCCGCACCACGATGAGCAAGTTCACCCCGGCGCAGGCGACCGCGTCGATCGTCGTTTCCTACTACTGGCACTTCGTCGATATCGTCTGGATCGCCCTGTTCGCCACGATTTATTTCATCCGATGACCAGCGCGCGTAAGGACAGGAGTGCTCGGTTGAAGAGACTGGGGCTGAAGCGATCGCTGAGTGACCGAGCGCGCCGCCGCCTGCGTCGCCGCTTGTCGGCGGGTCTACTGCTGGTGCTTGCCCTTGCGACGGCCGGCGGGTTGGCTGCTGTCCTGACTCCCACCCCGCAGGTGGCTGTCGCCGACGAGTCGTCTTCGGCGTTATTGCGAACGGGCAAGCAGCTTTTCGACACCTCGTGCGTGACCTGCCACGGCGCCAATCTGCAGGGCGTGCCCGACCGTGGACCGAGCCTGATCGGTGTGGGCGAGGCCGCGGTCTACTTCCAGGTATCGAGTGGCCGGATGCCCGCCATGCGCGGCGAGGCGCAGGCGACCCGCAAAGACCCGATCTTCGACGGCCCGCAGATCGACGCGCTGGCCGCGTACGTGCAGGCCAACGGCGGCGGGCCGACGCTGGTGCGCAACCCCGACGGCAGCATCGCGATGAAATCGCTGCGGGGCGACGACCTGGGCCGCGGTGGCGACCTGTTCCGGCTGAACTGCTCGTCGTGTCACAACTTCACCGGCAAGGGCGGTGCACTGTCGTCGGGCAAGTATGCGCCGGACTTGGAGCCGGCCAACGAACAGCAGATCCTCGCCGCGATGCTGACCGGGCCGCAGAACATGCCGAAGTTCTCCGACCGGCAGCTCTCGTTCGACGCCAAGAAAGACATCATCGCCTACGTGAAATCCGTTACCGAGGAACGTAGTCCGGGCGGCAACGGCCTGGGCGGCTTCGGACCCGCGCCCGAGGGCATGGCGATGTGGATCATCGGGATGGTCGCCGTCATCGGCGCGGCGCTGTGGATTGGGGCACGATCGTGAGCAACGGTGAGGGCCACCCCGACCGGCCCAGCGACGCCGAGCTGAACGCCATGTCGCGCGAGGAACTGGTGGCCCTCGGCGGTCGGCTCGACGGTGTGGAAACCGTTTTCAAGGAACCGCGCTGGCCGGTTCCCGGCACCAAAGCCGAAAAACGCGCCGAGCGTTTGGTGGCCACCTGGCTTTTGCTGGGTGGCCTGCTCGGGTTGGCCCTGCTGCTTGTGTTCCTGTTCTGGCCGTGGGAGTACCAACCGCACGGATCCTCCGGCAGTTTCGTGTATTCCCTGACCACCCCGCTGTACGGCCTGACCTTCGGGGGGTCGGTGCTATGCATCGCGATCGGCGCGGTGCTGTTCCAGAAAAAGTTCATCCCCGAAGAGATTTCGATCCAGGACCGCCACTACGGCGCGTCCGGGTCCGATGAGATCGACCGCAAGACGGTCGCCGCAAACCTGACCGATGCTTTGGAAGGCTCCACGCTGCGGCGCCGCAAACTGATCGGCGCGTCGTTGGGCGTGGGTCTTGGCGCCTTCGGGCTCGGCACCCTGGTGGCGTTTGCCGGTGGCCTCATCAACAACCCGTGGAAGCCGGTGGTGCAGACCGCCGACGGCAAGAAAGCCGTGCTGTGGACCTCGGGCTGGACGCCGCGCTTTCACGGCGAAACCATCTACTTGGCAAGGGCCACCGGAGAGAGCGCCGGAGCGCCGTTCATCAAGATGCGCCCCGAAGACATCGAAGCCGGCGGCATGGAAACGGTCTTCCCCTGGCGCGAGTCCGACGGCGACGGCACCACGGTTGAATCACACGAAAAGTTGACATCCATCCTGACCGCCGTCCGCAACCCGGTGATGCTGATCCGCATTAAGCCCACCGACATGCAGCGGGTGGTGAAGCGCAAGGGCCAGGAGAGCTTCAACTTCGGCGAGCTGTTCGCCTTCACCAAGGTCTGCTCGCATCTGGGTTGTCCCTCATCGCTTTACGAGCAGCAGTCCTACCGAATCTTGTGCCCATGTCACCAGTCGCAGTTCGACGCGTTGCATTACGCCAAACCGATTTTCGGTCCGGCCGCGCGCGCGTTGGCACAGCTGCCGATCACCATTGACGCCGACGGGTACCTGGTCGCCAACGGCGACTTCATCGAGCCCGTCGGACCGGCATTTTGGGAGCGCACAACATGAGTCCGAAACTGAGTCCCCCCAGCATCGGCGACGTCATGGTCGGTCAGGGTAACGCCATCGACTCGCGTTATCACCTGTCCGCTGCGACCCGCCGCCAGCTGAACAAGGTCTTCCCGACGCACTGGTCGTTCCTGCTCGGTGAAATCGCCATGTACAGCTTCATCGTGCTGCTGTTGACCGGCGTGTATCTCACGCTGTTCTTCGACCCCTCCATGCAAGACGTCACCTACAACGGCGTCTATCAGCCGCTGCGCGGTGTGGAGATGTCGAAGGCCTTCGCGTCGACGCTCGACATCAGCTTCGAGGTACGCGGCGGCCTGTTCGTGCGCCAGGTCCACCACTGGGCCGCGCTGATGTTCGCCGCCGCGATCATGGTCCACCTGGCCCGCGTCTTCTTCACCGGCGCGTTCCGCCGGCCGCGAGAAGCCAACTGGGTCATCGGTTCTCTGCTGCTGATCCTGGCGATGTTCGAAGGCTACTTCGGTTATTCGCTGCCCGACGACCTGCTGTCCGGCATCGGGCTGCGGGCCGCGCTGTCGTCAATCACATTGGGAATGCCGGTGATTGGCACCTGGCTGCACTGGGCTCTTTTCGGCGGCGACTTCCCCTGTGGCGGTGTGGGAGACAACTGTACTGCGGCGGGCTACATCGTCCCGCGCCTGTACGGTCTGCACATTCTGTTACTGCCGGGCATCATCCTGGCATTGATGGGCGCGCACCTGGCTTTCGTCTGGTTCCAGAAGCACACCCAGTTCCCCGGCCCGGGCCGCACCGAACACAATGTCGTCGGCGTGCGCGTCATGCCGGTGTTCGCCGTCAAATCCGGCGCCTTCTTCGCACTGACGACCGGCGTTCTCGGCCTGATGGGTGGCCTGCTACAGATCAATCCGATCTGGAATCTCGGCCCCTACAAGCCATCTCAGGTGTCGGCCGGCTCCCAGCCCGACTTCTACATGATGTGGACCGAAGGCCTGGCCCGTATCTGGCCCGCCTGGGAGTTCTACTTCTTCCACCACACTATTCCGGCCGTGGTCTGGGTCGGGATCCTCATGGGTCTGATCTTCACCCTGCTGATCATCTATCCGTTCCTGGAGAAGCGGTTCAGCGGCGACTACGCCCACCACAACCTCCTGCAGCGCCCGCGCGACGTTCCGGTGCGCACCTCGATCGGCGCGATGGCCATCGCCTTCTACATGGTGCTGACCCTGAGCGCGATGAACGATGTGATCGCCTTGAAGTTCCATATCTCGCTCAACGCGACCACCTGGATCGGGCGCATCGGCATGATCGTGCTGCCACCGTTCATCTACTTCATCACCTACCGGTGGTGTGTCGGCCTGCAGCGCAGCGACCGTGCCGTGCTCGAGCACGGCGTCGAAACCGGCATCATCAAACGCCTGCCGCACGGCGCCTACATCGAATTGCACCAGCCACTGGGGCCCGTCGACGACCACGGCCACCCGGTGCCGCTGGAATACCAGGGCGCCCCGGTGCCGGTGAAGATGAACAAGCTCGGCTCGGGCGGCTCCCCCGGCTCCGGTAGCTTCCTGTTCGCCGACCCGGTCTCCGAGGACGCCGCGCTGTCCGAAGCCGCTCACGCCGCCGAACACCGCGCCCTCACCGCGTTGCGGGATCACCAGGACGGCAGTAACGGCTCGTCGAACGGCCACCACTAGCCGGATCGCCGGGTTACCCGGCAAGCATGCCGCGTAACTGCCGGACGTGTAGCCAGGGGACCAACGGCATGGCCAGCGTGACGGCACCGGCGAACCCGTAGCTGGTCCACGAGAAACCGTCGTGGCCGATGGCCATCAGATAGGTTGCCGTCGCAACCGCCAGCAAGGCGGCGCCCATGGTGGCCATCAGCCCGACGGTGCCGCGCAGCCAGACCCGGTCCACCGCAGCCTCCGACAAGGCCGGACGCAGCGTGGTCACCCGCTCGGTGCGGCCCTGCGTGGCCATGGTCTGCGCGGCGATGTGCCCGGACCTGATTGGCCGTCCGCTAATACCGCGAGCCGGCGATCCCGTCGATCGCGCGACCGGTCCGTCCCGGGTGATGCGTCGGGCGCGCAGCAGCATGGGGATGGCCGCAAGGATGATCAGCGCGGAGATGACGATGATCGCGTACAGCACCGACGAGGTGTGCGGGTTCCCCTTGGCTTCGTGAAACCCGCGGCCCAGGTCCATCAGCGCGACGAGGGCCGCCACGCTCATCCCCACCAGGCCCAGCCAGACGGTGGCACACACCCCGATCAGGATGCGATCGGCGTTGGCCGGCGTGATGTTGCCGCGCGCGCCCCAGGCTCGGGAGTACCGGTCGATCATCAGCAGTTCGTCTGCGGTTGATTGTTCTCGTTGTCCGCCAGCACCTTGCCGTCGCTGGTGGTGATCTTGCAGTTCAGCTTGCTCAACCGCAGCAAGCTGGTCGCCTCGATCGAGCCGACGTCGGACTGCGATATCGGTGTCAGCGTGATCGTCCACGGGATGTACGCGTTGTTCAGGATCCGTCGCATGCCAGACGCATCGGTGTAGGTGATCGTGATCTGGTCGAACGGCGCTTTGGTGCCGGTAACCGAGTAAGTCACCTGCCGAGGACCGGCCGGGGTGGTCTGCGGCGGCGGCGGCGCTGCTGCCGGCGGCGCGGGCGCCGGTGCCGGCGCCGGGGCGGGTGCGGGTGGGGGCGGTGGTGGCGGCGCCTCGCTGGTGGGTGGTGGAGGCGGTGGCGGCGCCTCGCTGGTCGGCGGCGGAGGCGGTGGCGGCGCCTCGCTGGTCGGCGGCGGTGGTGGGACGGCTCGCGGCGTTGTGACGATGATCTCGTCCTGCATCGGCGGCGTCGACGTGGGCGCGGTGCTGGGGGTGGCCAGCTTGTTGGTGTCGGTGCGCGCGAACAGCAGCGACACCGAGACCACCAGCGCGATCGCCGCGACAATCGCGGCGATGCCGACGACCCACGGCCAGCGCGCAGTGGTGGCCTCTCCCTCGTCGGCTACTTGGTCGTACTTGTCGTAGTCGTAGAGGTCCAGATCGGCGGGCACGTATGGTCCGCTGCTGACGTGTTCGGACTCCGGAGCCGAGTAGGCCCGGGAATACACGTCGGTCTGGCCGGTCTGGCTGTCGCCGTCGGCCGCCTCCGCCGTCGGTTCGGCACCGAATTCGCTGCCGCCCTCCCCGAATTCGCTGCTGCCTTCGCTGGGCTCGGCGCCGGGCTCCAGTTCTTCAGACTCTGGTCCGGGTGGATTCGGCCCGCTCATGTTCGCCTGTCCTGTTCAACTACTTCACCGGCGCACCCAGCACCGCGGCTGTGCTGTCGAGCGCACGCTCCGATGTTCCTCATTGTGCCTCGGAAACCCTACCCAACCGGTCCTTGCATGGCATTCTCGGCGACCCGGTCACGGATCAACTGATGCCCTGATTGTGACCTTTGACAGCGCCGATCAGTGCCGCTCGGGGCCCAGGTAGTACTCAAAGACCAGCCCGGCCGCCGAGCTCAGGATGAACACCACGCCGGTGGCGATCAGCCAGGGCAACCACAAAGCGATGCCGACCGCGGCCACCGATCCCGAGAGCGCGATCAGAATCGGCCACCAGCTGTGCGGACTGAAGAAACCCAGTTCGCCTGCGCCGTCGCTGATCTCAGCGCCCTCGTAATCCTCGGGGCGGGTGTCGAGCCGACGAGCCACGAAGCGGAAGAACGTCGCCACGATCAACGCCATACCGCTGGTCAGCGCCAGCGCCGTGGTGCCGGCCCACTCGACGCCGCCGGTGGCGAACAGGTTGGTCAGCACGCCGTAGAGCACCGTACAGAAGATGAAGAACGCGGCAATGAATTCGAACAGCCTGGCTTCGATGTGCATGGGTTTTCCTACTTACTCGCTTGGGGCGCCAGTTGGCCCCGGCGGGTGTCGAACGGGTGAGTGGTGACGGCGAGCGGAGCCTGCGCGATGGCCTGTAACGCCTGCGCGTTGGTCTTTCCGGCGATGCGCTGCTGCAGGTAGGCCTTAAAGTCGTTGGGCTGCACCACCCGGACCTCGAAGTTCATCATCGAGTGGTAGGTGCCGCACATTTCAGCGCAGCGACCGACAAAGGCCCCGGTCCTGGTGATCTGCTCGACCTGGAAGACGTTGACCGAATGGTTGGCTGCGGGGTCGGGCATCACGTCGCGCTTGAACAAGAACTCCGGGACCCAGAACCCGTGGATGACGTCAGCCGAAGCCAGCTGGAACTCGATCCGCTTGTCTGCGGGCAGCACCAGGATCGGTATCTCGGTGCTGGTGCCCACGGTTTCGACCTTGTCGAAGTTGAGGTACGTACGGTCTTCGGTGTTGAGCCCACGGATCGGGCCGACGAGTTCCTCACCGCGCTTGTCTATGCCCTCAGGTTTGGAGCTCATCGCCGCTTTACGGGCCGGGTCGGCGCCGTCGTAGCGCAGCGTGCCGTCCTTGAAATCGACCTTCTGGTAGCCGAACTTCCAGTTCCACTGGAACGACGTGACGTCGACGACGACCTCCGGGTCGGACGCCAGGTGCAACATCTTTTCCTGCACCACCACGGTGAAATAGAACAGCACCGAGATGATCAGGAACGGTGTCACGGTCAGCACCAGCTCCAGCGGCATGTTGTAGCCGAACTGGCGGGGCAGCTCGGTGTCG
>DASQRI010000636.1:0-2196 GCA_035642975.1 Mycobacterium sp. | reverse complement strand
GCCCGGGCATACAGCTCACCAAGTCGAAGCAGCGAATGATGCTGCCCGACAAGCTATCGCAAAGACACCAAACCCAACAGATCCGCTGCTGGCTCCCAACTATCCGGCGATCAAGGGACAGCGACTGTTCGGCTTTGGCTGGGATATCGATACCGACTATTCCAAGCCGCGAGGCCTGATCTTTCCAATCGGCAGCTTTGGCGCCACCGGCTTTACCGGTACCTCGGTTTGGCTGGACCCCGGCTCAGATACCTACGTAATCCTGCTCGCAAACTCAATCCATCTGCGCGGCAGTCCACCGATCTCGGGGTTGCGCGGCGACGTGGCTACGGCCGCGGCCCAGGCCTTGCGTCTTTAGAGGTCCTGGATCAGCCTCCCAGAGTGGACAATTACCGAATTGCGGAGTTGATGAGCCTGTCCTCGACACCACGGGAGTTCACGGCGTACGGCCCGTCACACTGGACCGTCATAGCGGTGTTCGCGATCGGCGCTGGGCTGCTCATCTGGGTCGGACGCTTGCAGACCGAATCGCAAGCTCGGCGCCTGGGCCGAATCCTTGGGGCGGTGACGGCTGTGATTTATGTTGCGGTGCTGGTCTATTCATTGATCCCGCCCACCATCGGCGAATCGGTACCACTTCGCCTGACCGATCTCGCAACTGGCTCGGCGGCCTACGCATTGTGGTCGCAGCGACACTGGGCTTTTGCGCTCACCTACTATTGGGGCCTCACGCTGAGCACACAGGCGTTGATCTCACCGGTCCTGAAGAGCCCGGATTTCCCGAGTCACCAGTTCCTGGGGTTTTGGGCGATTCACCTGCTTGTCGTTTGGGCAGCCATCTATCTCACCTGGGGCCGGAGAATGCGGCCCACGTGGCGCAGCTACCGCTTCGCGGTGGTGGTCACGGTGATCTGGGCATCAGCCACCTTCGCGTTCAACAGCATCGCCGGAACCAATTACGGCTTCCTCAACGGAAAACCGGCCACTGCGAGCCTGTTGGACGTACTGGGTCCATGGCCGGTGTATCTGCTGACTGCGACCGTACTCATACTCATCGTGTGGGCCCTGATGACCTGGCCGTGGCAGCGAACACACCGAGCCCAATGACGGCGGGTCAGCGCGGCTACCTGGTGCGATTCGTCTTCTCGACGGCGGTGGCACCATGGTCGGGGGACAACGTCGGGATCATGCTGGCGCCCGAGGGCATGGCGTTAGGCGCAGACAAGGAAGGGACGAGATGGAAACCTGGGACGCGATACGCGCCCGCCGGAACGTACGGCAGTACACGTCGGAGCCGGTGTCAGACGACGACCTGAACCGGATCGCTGAGGCCGGCTGGCGGGCGCCGTCGGCGAAGAACCGCCAGGCGTGGGACTTTGTCATCGTGACCGATAAGGCTCAGCTGCAAGAACTCTCAACCGTGTGGCAGGGCGCCGGTCACATCGCGGGAGCCCCGGCCGCGATCGCCTTCGTCCTGCCGGTGCCGCCTAGCGAACGCCGGAAGGTGACCGATCAATACGACGTCGGTCAGGCCACCATGGCGATGATGATCGCGGCGACCGACCTGGGGATCGGCACCGGCCATTCGTCGGTGGGGGATCAGGGCAAGGCCCGCGAGATCCTGGGCGTGCCAGATGATTACGAGGTGGCCTACCTGATGGGCATCGGGTATCCCGCTGACCGCCCGCTCAAGCCGATCCGCAAACCGAACCGTCGCCCGTTCGACGAGGTCGTCCATCACGGACACTGGTGAACCGCATGGCAGGCGATCACCAGGGCAACTACGGCAAAAGCAGGCATCACCCAGACGGCGGTGGTTGCCTCTCCTACGCGCTCGCGCTCGACTGGCGCGAGTTGCTGTCGTCGAAGGGCGACGACTTCTAATTATGCTTCGTACAGCTTTTGATATGCCGCTCGCGCGCACGTAAGCAATTCTTCATCACCGATGCCACCCTGCACCTGCTTCCGCAACTCGGGATCCGGCTCGTATGCGTCGACGTCACCAAAAAGCCGGTCGAGAACTTCAAACTTTTCTCCGCCGACCTTACCTTTATCGCGTTTGAACAAGGCTAAGTAGCGGCTTTCGAATTCTGACGCTGATATTTCTTTGTTAATAAATACGGAAATTAGTGGCTTGTACCTATCGGCCATCCGCGTGGCCGCTTCGGTATCGGCCGACATTAGTCGCCACCGTCC
>DASQRI010000635.1:0-2435 GCA_035642975.1 Mycobacterium sp. | reverse complement strand
TCGCCCGGCGACTCGTGGACGTGGACGTCCGTGTCGACGATAAGGATGTTCTCGAACGCATTGCTGGTCTGCGGATGAGTCGGTGCGACCTGCGTCATGGTGTTACTCCTCGGTGAGTGGGGGCGGTCAGGATTCTTCGACGGTGATCGCGGCGGTCGGACAAGACCGCTGCGCCCGCCGCAACTGCTCGATGGTGGCCGCGGACACGTCGTGCACCTCGGCCACGTCGTAGTCGTCTAGCACCAGCGCACCGTGGGTCAAATGCACACAGTTTCCGGATCCGATGCACAAGTCCCGGTCGACTGAGATGTGGACTGTCATTGCGAGACAACCTCCTTGGCTGTTGGCGATGTTTTCTGCGCGTCGCTGAGCAAGCTGCGCCGCAACTGCGCGAACTCCTTGGGCCGATTGGCAACGAAAGCGCCGACGAGCCGGTCGGCGAGCAGATAACGCGCGGTGAACTCCTCGGGACCGTCGCCGCTGATGTCGACGCGGTCCCATATCGGCGCATACCCCGCCCATTGGTACTTGACGTTGTACTGGTCGGACCAGAAGAACGGGATCGGGTCGAAGGGAGACCCCATGCCCAGCGCGGAGCGAGCCGCCGCGGCGCCGTGTTTGCCCGCGGTGTCCCAATGTTCGACATGAACCTGTGCGCCGTAGCGGTTGCTCCACCATTGCGCGCAGTCACCGGCGGCGAACACGCCCGGCACTGAGGTGCGGCACAACGAATCGGTGAGAATGGCACGGTCGGTACGGATTCCGCTGGCCTGCAGCCACGCGATGGAGGGCCGTATCCCCACCCCGACGATCACGCTGTCACACCACAGCTGGGTTCCGTCGTCGAGGTCGACCTGGTATCTGTCGCCCACATCGAGGACGCGGTCAGCTTGCGTGCCGCAGCGCAGATCAACCCCGCGAGTCCGGTGCAGATCGGCCACCCGGCCGCCCACCGCTCTCCCCAGCACAGGCTCCAGCGGCACGTCACCGGCTTCGATCACCGTGACACCGCAGCCGAAACCCGCGGCAGCGGAAGCGATCTCGCCCCCGATGAAGCCCGCACCGATCACAACGACATGCCGGCTGCGCTCCAGCGCATCCCGCATCGGCGCGACGTCGCTAAACCTGTGCATCGTGAGGACGCCCGGTGCGGCCAGCGCCCGTGGCAGCGTGGCAACGCCACCGACCGCCAGAATCAGCCGGTCATAGTCGAGGCTTGCGCCGTCAGCCAGTCCGACAGTCCTGCTCGCTGCGTCCAAGTTGATCGCTTCCCGACCCAGACGCAGGTCGATGCCCAACTCCCCGTATGTGCCAGCCGTTGCCAAGCTTGCGATCGTCGCGCCGGCATCGCAGAGGTTGTCCTTCGACAGCATGGTTCGGTCATAGGGCGGGACTGATTCCGAGCTGATCATGGTGACAAGTCCGGTGAAACCAAGTTTGCGCAACTCCAATGCGCAGCGGTGGGCCGCCGGCCCGCCGCCCACGACGACGATTCGCCGCACATCGGCATCGACCGCGACCTCACGCGACTGTGGGGTGGCCGGGTTTGGGTGCGACATCGTTGAACGCCTTCCGTCGTGGTTGTCGACCGGGAATTCCGAAGACACTTTGTTGCCGTTTCCCTTGCCGACTAGACATCGACAACTGATATATTATAGTGATGGCACTGTAAGCGGCTGTCAAGGGCAGCGCAATCATCGGACTGGAGGACTGCGACGTGGTGTTTCGAGCAGCGGTATTGGCCGCGCCACAAGAGAAACTCACCATCGAAGACGTCGAGATAGACGAAGTCCCGCCCGGCGGAGTCCTGGTCCGGATCGGCGCGGCCAGCATCTGCCACACCGACCTCGAAGTGATCACCGGCCAGCTGGAGTACCCGATGCCGATCACTCTCGGCCACGAAGCCGCAGGCACCATCGAGCAGGTCGGTCTCGGCGTCGATCCGGCGCGGATCGGCGAGAAAGTCGTGCTGTCTTGGAACCCGCACTGCGGAACCTGCCCGGCGTGTGAACGAGGGGAGGCGATCCTGTGCACCCGGTACCTCGAACTCGGCCCCAAAGGCGTGGATTTCACCGGCCACACACGCTTGAGGTCTGCGGCAGGCGAGGTGCACACCATGTTCTTCACGGCGGCCTTCGCCGAATACGCCGTGGTGAGCTCCGGCTGCGCGATCGCGATTCCGCCAGAGATGCCATTGGATCGCGCCTGCTTGCTGGGCTGCGGCGTGATGACCGGACACGGCGCCATCACCAACGTCTCACACGTCCGCCTCGGCGACTCGGTACTCGTGATCGGTTGCGGCGCAGTCGGTTTGGCGGCTGTGCAAGCAGCCTACCTCAGCGGAGCCCGAACCGTGATCGCGGTCGACCACAATGGGCCCAAGCTTGACCTCGCCCTTGAATTCGGCGCGACGCATACCATCAATCCGCTTCGCG
>DASQRI010000634.1:0-6808 GCA_035642975.1 Mycobacterium sp. | reverse complement strand
TCGCATCGCCAACCGCGGCCAGGAGATCAGCGAACGGTGGCGCCGCCTCGGCTTGAACATGAACTGGGCCGACCTGGTCTACGACGGCGAGCGCAACGACGCCGTCGAATACCTGACCGGCGGCGGCTGGCAGACGACCGTGCACACCACGCAACAGCTGTACGCGGACAACGGGTTTGAGTTCCCGGAAGGCCCGACGATGGTGGCGTTCGGCGACATCAAGTACGTTTCGGCCGAACTACCGTAGCGACGGCCGGCCGGCCAGCTCGAGAAACCGGCGGTAGCGTTCGTCCATCGGGTCCACCCATGCCCGATGCGGCTGCACGACACGCTCGACGGAGGCCCAGCGCGCGGCGTCGGTGATCGACGATTCCAGACCGACCGCCATCCGGCCGAGGAAGGCCGCGCCCAACGCCGCCCCCTCGGCCACCCCCGACACCTGCACCGGTCGACCGGTGGCGTCGGCGATGGCCTGCATCCATGGGTCGACGCGGGTACCGCCGCCGGCGGCCACGATCCGCGATGCCTTTGCCCCGCTCAGCTCGATGAGCTGGCGAACGACGAAGCCCGACGCCTCGTAAGCGGCCCGCCGCAGTGTCGTCGAATCGTGGGTGAGATCCAGGCCGTCGAGCATCCCGCGACGGTCCGGGTCATGGAAGGGTGTGCGCTCGCCGCGCAGGTACGGCGACCACACCGGCACCCGGAGCGGATCAGCCGCCGCCGGATCGCCCGGACCCAGAACACGATCGACCCAACCGAGAAACAGCCCGCCGGCGTTGCTGGCTCCGCCGATCTGACTCTTGCCGGTCATCGTCGGGATGGTCCACAGGCCGGGCACTTCGCGCGACTCGGGGATGGTCACCCACACGATCAACGTGGTGCCGCACAGCACCAGCACGTCGCCGTCGTCATCGGCGCCGGCCACCATCTGCTCACACAACGCGTCGATGGCGCCGACGGCCAACGCGGTGTCGGCGTCGGGCAGTTGCCCGACACCGACACCCGGTGCTTCTACCCGGGGCATCCGGTCGACCGCCACACCGCGCTGCGCGCAGGCCTCGACGCTCCAATCGCCGGCGTCGAACAGCGGCAGCGCAGTGTAGGCGGTGGGAAAGTCGATCACCGCCTCCCCCGCCAACGCGTAATTGGCCACCGCCGGGGCGGGCCAGTACCCGGCTGCGTCGGGGGCTTGTGCGGCCGTCCAGCGCAGAAATTCGGCGGCCTCGCCCACCGGGAACGGACCCGCGGCGTCGCTGTCCGCGGCGAGCGCCCGGCCCCGGCTGTCGCCGTACAGCAGCCCCGGCGTGACCGGATGGCCGCCGGCGTCGACGGCGGTCATAGAAGGCACCATCGCGGAAACCGCGACCGCCAGCGCGTCAGACCGGGCCAGTTGCTCCAGCGCGGTCAGTGGCCCCTGCCGCCAGGCCTGGTCGGCGTTGTGTTCCAACCGGTCCGGCGTCGGCACCCGAAGCTCGTGCGGAATTCGTGTCCGCGCGACCACCCGGCCGTCCGCATCGGCCGCCACCGCTTTGACGGCGGTGGTGCCTATGTCGATGCCGATTGTGACGTCTTTGCGTGACACGGGCGTCACCGTACGCCAGCATTGGCAGTCGTGACCCGTGCTTTGGTGACGGCCCCGTTGCGTGGCGACGGGTTCGAAAAGTTGCGACGGCTGGCCGATGTCGTCTACGACCCGTGGATCGATCAGACCCCGCTGCGCATTTACTCCGCAGAGCAGCTGGCCGACCGGATCTCGTCGGAATCCGCCGATATCGTTGTCGTGGAGAGTGATTCGGTCAGCGGGCCGGTATTCGAACTGGGCTTGCGGGCCATCGCGTCCACCCGCGGGGACCCCAACAATGTCGACGTCGCGGGCGCGACCGCGGCCGGGATTCCGGTGCTGAACACCCCGGGCCGCAACGCGGACGCCGTCGCCGAGATGACGCTGGCGCTGCTTTTCGCCGCCACCCGCCACGTGCTGAGCGCTGATGCCGACGTGCGGGCCGGAGAAGTGTTCCGCGACGGCAGCATTCCCTATCAGCGCTTCCGCGCATGGGAAGTCGCCGGCCGAACGGCCGGGCTGATCGGCCTCGGCGCCGTGGGGCAAGCGGTCAAGTGGCGGATGGCCGGGCTCGGCATGCGGGTGATCGCCTACGACCCGTACAACGACGAGGCGCGGCACAGCCTGGATGAGCTGCTCGCCGAGGCGGACATCGTCTCGCTACACGCGCAGGTCACCGCCGACACCGCGGGGCTGATCGGCGCCAAACAGTTTGCGGCCATGCGCGACGACGTCGTCTTCCTCAACAGCGCACGGGCGCAGTTGCACGACACCGACGCGCTGGTCGACGCGCTGCGCAGCGGCAAGGTGGCCGCCGCGGGCCTGGACCACTTCGCCGGGGAATGGCTTCCGACCGATCACCCCTTGGTCGCGATGCCGAATGTGGTGCTGACGCCGCATATCGGCGGAGCAACGTGGAACACTGAGGCGCGGCAGGCGCAGATGGTGGCCGACGACATCGACGCGCTGCTGTCCGGCAACAGGCCGGCCCATATCGTCAACCCGGAGGTGCTAGGACCGTGACATTCGTGAGATCGGTCGACGACACCGCGGCCGCGGTGCTGGCGGCGGCCAAGGACATGCTGCGCCGCGGGCTGGTCGAGGGCACCGCGGGCAACATCTCGGCCCGCCGGGAGGACGGCAACCTCGTCATCACCCCGTCGTCGGTGGACTACTCCGACATGACGCTGGATGACCTGGTGGTGGTCGACCCGGACGGCGCGGTGCTGCAGGCCGCCGAGGGGAGATCGCCGTCGACCGAGATGAAGTTGCACCTGGCCTGCTATCAGGCGTTCGACGACATCGGCAGCGTCATCCATAGTCACCCGGTGTGGGCCACCATGTTCGCGATCGCGCATCAGCCGATTCCAGCGTGCATCGACGAGTTCGCCATCTACTGCGGCGGCGACATCCGGTGCAGCGACTACGCGGCATCGGCCACCCCCGAGGTCGGCACTAACGCGGTGAAGGCGCTGGAAGGCCGGGCCGCGGCGCTGATTGCCAACCACGGCCTGGTCGCGGTCGGCCCCCGCCCGGACAAAGCCTTGCACGTCACGGCACTGGTCGAGCGCACCGCCCAAATCGTCTGGGGGGCAAGGGCTCTGGGTGGACCAGTGCCGATCCCCGACGAGGTCAACACCAACTTCGCCGGGGTCTACACGTATCTGCGCGCCAACCCGATGTAGCGGTTCCGCCACCCTTTTCGGGCTCGAGGTTCACACTGTTCTCGTCGCACGACATCACGACAGAGGATGGGCGCCCCTGTGACCACTATCCGAGCCGCGGCTGTTCAACTGCGCCCTGTTCTCTACAGCCGCGAAGGCACCGTCGAGCGGGTTGTCGCGAAGATCGACGAGCTGGCAACGCAGGGCGTGCAATTCGCGACGTTCCCGGAGACCGTGGTTCCTTATTATCCGTACTTTTCGTTTGTGCAAGCCCCGTACCAGATGCTCGCCGAGCAAGTGCGACTGCTGGGGCAGTCGGTCAGCGTGCCATCGTCGGCCACGCAGGCGATCGGCGACGCCGCGAGCCGCGCCGGAATGGTCGTGTCCATCGGCGTGAACGAACGTGACGGCGGCTCGGTCTTCAACACCCAACTGCTTTTCGACGCCAACGGGGCGTTAATCCAGCGTCGCCGCAAGATCACCCCCACCTATCACGAACGCATCATTTGGGGCCAGGGCGATGGCAGCGGACTTCGAGCCGTTGACAGCGCGGTGGGTCGCATCGGTCAGTTGGCCTGCTGGGAGCACTACAACCCATTGGCCCGATACGCGATGATCGCCGATGGCGAACAGATCCATTCGGCGATGTTCCCGGGATCGATCTTCGGCGACTTGTTCGCTCAGCAGACCGAGACCCAGGTGCGCAATCACGCGCTCGAGTCAGGCGTCTTCGTGGTCGCTGCGACCGCCTGGCTGGATCGCGAGCAGCAGGAGCAGATCATGGCCGACACCGGCTGCCCGTTGGGGCCGATCTCGGGTGGCTGTTTCACCGCGATCATCAATCCGCAAGGCGAACTGCTCGGTGAGCCGCTGCGCTCCGGAGAGGGCGAGGTGATCGCGGATCTGGACTTCGCGCTGATCGACAAACGCAAGGCGTTCATGGATTCCAGCGGACACTACAGTCGCCCCGAACTGCTGAGTCTGCTGATCGATCACACGCCCAGCGCCCATGTCCACAAGCGGGTTCCGGAGTCTGCTGCCGACGTCGCTGACATTCAACTGAGTGACCATGTCATCCACTGATCCGCGCGATTTCATCGAAGGCACGGTATGACCTACATGGGAAAGCCCTACTACCCGGTGTGGTTGGACAACCTGACCGACGACGTCACCCTGGAGGCCGCGGCGATGGACGGCACCGCACACGGCGCCGACGACGTTCGCTTCATCTTGGCCAAAGCCCGCGAGCAGTACGAGCACCAGGAGTTCAACTACGCCGGGCCCTGCGGCGAGAGCAGTTTCGTCGAGGACTACTCCAGCTCGGTTCGCGGCATGCCCACCTACGTTGTCGTGGTGGTCAGCTTCAACGCCGACGGGCAGACCCAGCACGTCGTGGTGAACCACCGGCCCCGCAGCGCGATGCTGAACTTTTCCCGCGTGATGCTCGAGACCTTCGCCGGAACCCCGCACGCCAAGCACTGGGAAGGCACCCCGTAAGGGGCGACAGGAGACGCGACATGGCATCGACGTATCTGGGCAAGCCCTACTACCCGGCGTGGCTGGACAACCTCGCCGACGACGTCACCGGGGAGGGGCCGGCGTGGGACGGCGCCATCCAAGGCGCGGCGGACGTCCATGAAGTCGTGGTCGCCGCAAAAGAGATCTACGAGTTTCAAGAGTTCCACTACGCAGGGCCCTGCGGAGATAACAGTTTCCTCGAGGACTACACCTCATCGGTCCGCGGTGTGCCCCTGCGCGTCATCGTTCTGGTCGTCTTCAATGCCGACGGAAAGGCCCAGCGCCTGGTGGTGAATCACCGGCCGCGCAGCTCCGTGCTGGTGATGTCTCGCGCGATGCTCGAGAGGTTCGCCGGCACCCCCCTTGCCAAACATTGGGAAGGCACACCCTAAGGAGCCAAGCATGAATGCGCCCTTGTATCTGATCACCGGCGCGGGCGGTGGCACCGGCGGGGTCAGCAGACAGGTGATCGAGCAGTTGCGCGAGCACGGGCACCGCGTGCGCGCGTTGGTGCATCACGACGATGCCCGTGCCGATCCGCTGCGCGAACTCGGCGCTGAAGTCGTCGTCGGGGACTTGACCGAGCCGCGGGACGTGGTCGATGCGATAGCCGGTGCCGATCGCATGTTCTTTTCGATGGGTGTTTCGCCGGACTACCTCACGGCGACCGCCGTAATCTGCGACGCCGCACTGGAATACGGCCGACTCGAGGTGGTCGTGAACATGTCCCAGATGACGGTTTCCCAGATGACGCTGACCAGCGAGGGGGAGTCTCATCAACACCGGCTGCATTACCTCGCCGAGCATGTCTTGAACTGGTCGGGGATACCGGTGGTGCACATCAGGCCCACCGCGTTTCTGGACAATCCGCTTTTTACGTGGTTTGCCGCGCCATCGCTGCGCGAACGAAACCTGTTGGCACTGCCCTTCGGCACCGGGCGAACCTCGCCGATCGCCACGAGCGACGTGGCCCGCGCGGTCGCGGCCGTCCTCGTCGACCCCGCCCACCGCATCGGGAACATCTACGAGTTGACCGGCCCCACAAGCCTGGACATCGACGGACTGGCAGCCGAATACTCACGTGGGCTGCACCGGCCGATACATGGCACCGACATTCCGCATGACACCTGGGTCCAGGATGTCCTCAAACCGTTGGGCCTGCCCGCCCATTTGGAGCAGCACCTGACCACCATGGCGCTGTTGCACCGCGCTGGACGCTACGACCGAGCCACCGACGACGTCGAAAAGCTCACGGGGCAGCGGGCTTCCACGGTCGGTGACTATATCGCCGCGCACCCCGACCTGTTCTCTTAGTACTTGTCGGCCAGTGACAGGAGTGGCAATGAGTGATCTGCTCGAGGTCGCCGTCGCAGCACACGGTGGCCTGGACCGGTGGAACAGCGTCACATCGATCGATGTCGCCGCGTCGATCACGGGGGCGGCCTGGTTCGTCAAAGGCAAGGGGGATGCGCTCAAGGACGTCCGGTTCGAGGTTGACACCACCCGGGAGCTGCTGACGATGGACTTCGTCGGCCAGGACAAGCGTTCGATCTTTGAGCCCTGCCGCGTCGTACTGCAACGTGGTGACGGCGCGCTCATCGACTCGCGCGATGACCCGGAGAGGTCGTTTGACGGTCACGTGCTCGAGACCCCGTGGGACGACATGCACGTCGCCTACTTCAGCGGCGAGGCGCTGTGGACGTATCTGAATACACCGTTCCTCTTCACCTGGCCCGGATTCGTCACCGAAGAGATCACCCCGATCCAGGTGGGTGGTGAAACGTGGCGGCGGCTGAAGATGACGTTTCCTGATCACATCAAAACCCATACCCGCCAGCAGCTCTCATGCTTTGGCCCGGACGGGCTGCTGCGTCGTCAGGACTACACCGTCGACATCCTGGGCGGCGCACACGGTTTGAACTATGCCACCGACTATCGCGAAGTAGAAGGGATCATCATCCCCACGACGCGGCGGGTCTACGGCTGGCAGGGTGACTACCAGCTCGTCCCGGAGCCGCTGCTGATCGCCATCGACATGGGTGAGATCGCCCTGCGCCGAAATTAC